>JBOGXX010000134.1:0-5061 GCA_050696475.1 Solirubrobacteraceae bacterium
CCCGCGGGTCGAGGGGAGGAGAGGGTGCTACTACTGCCGGCGGGATATGAGGCCGGCAGACTTGCCCGACCGGACCTCTCCGGGCCGGTCGGGAGAAGATCGTCGATCTAGACGAGGCTCAGAATCCGCTCCTGGACCTTGTTCGCGAGGTCGGGCACGCGGTTGGCGATGTCGTTGCCGTTCTTCGCGATCGCGTCGCGGCGCTCCTCGAGATCGCTGACCGTGCCCTCGATCGCTCGACGGCGCTGACGCAGTTCGCGCTCGACTCGCACGCGCGCTTTGCGAACCTCGCGCTCGAGGCGGTTGCGGGCCGTCACGCCACGGCGCTCGAACTTGCGCAGCTGCGCCTGGGTCTTCGTCGGGGAGGAGTACGTCGCGACCGTGTCGCTGACCGTCGTGACGATCCGCTCGCGGGCGATCAGCGCGGCGCCCACGGGGATCAGCACCGCGCGCTCGGCGTAGTCGCCGAACACGTCAGCGGTCTCTTTCGTCGCCGTCTGTGCCTGGCGCACGGCAGACTCTCCGCTGTGAAGGGCGCGAGTGCGGGCTCCTTTGGCGTGACTGGCCTTGGCCTGCGTCGCGCTGGCACGGCGGGTTGTGGTCGAGCGCCGAGCGCTCGAAGCGCTCGAGCGCCGAGCGCTCGCGGCTTTGGCGGAAGCCGGTTTTTTGGCGGCTTTGGTCCGGCCTTTGGTTGCTGCGGAAGTTTTGGGGGCGGTTGGCATCTCGGGGCTTCTCCTGTCTCTCCCTCGCCGGCTGCGGGGAGTGGCTGATGTGGTCTGTCCAGTGGCTGACTGCCGTTTCAGCAGTCGAACACCTGTTTGTACCCCGCTTCTTGGAGATCGTTACACCGTGATCCTAGCACGCCGTGAAAAGCCTCTAACCATCGGCCATCGTGGGCCACAAGCTTGTAACAGGAGGAACGTGCGTTCGTTCCGCGCCTGGGAGGTTCGACCGCTCCGAGCGCTCAACCGGGGCTGCCCGCAGGACGCGCGCGGGCGACTCGCGCGATCCACAGCGCCGGCTGCTCCAGCTCCGCCGGGGTGGGCAGCTCATCCGGTCCCTTCCACGCGAGCGCCAGGGCCTGCGGGCCACCGTCGGCCACGACCGCGTCGCAGAAGCGCCTGCCCGTCTCGTACTGCTTCATCTTCAGCTCCAGGCCCAGCAGCCGCTCCAGCACGCGCCACGGCAGCCCTCGGCTCTCGCGCCGGTGGTTCATCGCGGCGCGCAGACGCGGTAGCGACGGCAGCACCTCGGCGCCGATCTCGTCCATCACATGCTCCGCGTGCCCCTCGATCAGCGACATCGCCGCCTGCATGCGCTCGACCAGCGCCCAACGGTCCTCACCCAGCGTCAGCCGCAGCAGCTCGCCGCGGCGGGCCCGCTCGATCATCTCGCGCAACTCAGCCTGGTCCGGCAGCTTTGGCAGGCTCAAGTTCGCAATCCAGCCAGTTCGGGCGCCGGCGGCCGATCCGTTCTCGCCGTCATCGTGTGAGGAGCCCCCCGTCAGCGTCACCTGCAGGCCCTCGATCAGCTCGCTGAGCATCGTGCCCAGGTACTCGCGCAGCCACGGGGCGCCGGAGAACTGCACCGCGTGCGTGATCTCGTGGATGCTCACCCACAGCACCAGCTCGTCGCGATCCACGTTCAGCGTGCCCGCCGCCTGAGCCAGGTTGGGCGCCACGAGCAGCAGGCGCGGCTTCACCGAGGCGTCCAGCAGCGCCAGGTCGTACTGGCCCAGCACGCGCTGGGAGAGCATGCCCGCCAGCGCGCCCACCTGCACGCCCATCAGGAGGCCCGAAGCGGAGCGCATCGGCCCCGCGATGAACCCTTTCCCGGCGCCCATCGCCGCCGTCAGCGGCGCCAGCATCGGGCGCATTCCGCGCAGGTTCGCGGCGATCCAGCCCGGACGGTCCACCAGCTCCAGTGCCGGCAGCTCGCCGGCGACGTGCAGACCGCTGTAGTCGCCCACCCGTCCGGCGAACTCGCGCGCCAGCGGCTCCACCGACGCCGCGCGAACCCCGCCAAACGGCGGTGAGCCCGCAATCAGCTCGCCGATCCTCTGGGCTGCGCCCCAATCGATGACATCCACGCATCCAGCGTAGCCACGACGCGCAAACGTCCCATGCGCTTGCCGGGCCTCACACAGTCTCCGCGCGTATCCTTAGGCGGGTGTCAGGCTCCAGAATCGCCTCTGCGTTGCCCAGTGGCTCGCCGGACGATCGAGTTGCCCTGGCGCCGGAGCAGCCCCGGGCACCCGGCGTGGAACCGGCGTGCGCGTTTCTCAAGCGCGCCGAGGTACGCGACGTGCTGGCCTGGCTGCGGCTGCTCGTCGACCCCGGGGATGCAGCCGCCGTGGTGCGCGCGCTCTCCCGCCCCCCGGTTGAGCTGCGCCAGGTCGAGCTCGCGCGCGTCATCCAGGTCGCTCGTCGGCGCAAGCTGGACCTCGTGCTCGGGCTCAGCGCCGCGGTCGAGTCACCGCAGGTGCCGCCCGAGGCCCGCGAACGGATCCAGCGCTTCCTCGAGCTGCACCGCAGCGCCGCCGCCGAGCTGAGCACGCTGGCCCCCGACGTGCTCGTCGCGCAGCTGATCGAGCGGCTCGGCGTCCGCCCACGCGCGCTGCTGGCCCCGCGTGAGGCCACAGCGCAGCGCGCCGACCTCGAGCAGCTGCGCCGGCTGGCCCGCGAGTTCGTCCTCGAGCATCCGCAGGCCGGCGTTCGCGCGCTCTGCAGGCACCTCGCCACCGTGGCGCCGAGCTCGGTCGAGGCCGCGGGCACGCGCTCGGCCGCAGACGCTGCGGAGCCCTCGCCGGCGGGTGTCGGCGATCCCTCGGGCGAAGACGATGCGACGGGCCGGGCAGAGCGCCCCTACGCGGACCTCCAAGATCAACCGCCCGGTGAGCCCGCCGCGAGGCTTGCGGACACGCTGCGCCTGCTGCGCGAGGAGGTGCTCGACGGTGTCACCCGCATCGGCGGGCGCCTCGGCGAGCTGCGGCTTGATACCGATCTGGACATCTCACACGGGGTCGTGCGCTACCTGGAGCTGCTGAAGCTCTCCGCCGTGCTGCAGCGCCCCGAGGCGCAGAGCCTCGCCGACGCGCTCGCCGACGTCAACGTGCGGCTGCTCGTTGCCGCCACCCCGCTGCAGCGCGAGATCCTGCAGACCTCCACGCTCGACGATGCGCTGCTCGCCGCCGCGCCCGACGACGAGGGCGACGAACGTGCCCGGGCGCAGGCCGTCGCTCCTCGCGAGGGGCATTCGCTCGGTCCGTTCTTGCCGCGACGCGGTATCGGCCTCGCGCTGTCCGCCTCCGACATCCAGACCTACCGCGCCTGCCCGCTCCGCTACAAGTTCGCACGCGTCCTGCGGATTCCGAGTGAGCAGACCATCCACCAGCGGTTCGGGATCGTCGTGCACCAGGTGCTCGAGCGCTACCACGCCGACGGGGGGCGAACGCTTGCGCAGATGCTCGAGCTGCTCGACGCGCGCTGGCGACGGGCCGGCTTTGGCGAGGGCGAGCGTGATCGCGAGCTGCTCGAGAAGGCGCAGTTCGCGCTCACCCGCTATCACACGCGGCTGCGCAGCCAGGGCTCACAGCCGATTTGGTTCGAGCGTCAGTTCGACTTCCGGCTCGGTCCGCATCATGTGCGGGGACGGGTCGATCGGGTGGACCGGGTGGGGGCGGGCGGGATCGAAGCGGGCGGGGCGAGTGCGGAGGGTGGCGCCGCGGGCGCACCCGGCGGGGTCGCGGAGGCCCGAGCCGAGTACGAGCTGATCGACTACAAGACCTCGCGGCCCAAGACCGCCGCGCAGCTGAGCGACGACCTCCAGCTTTCGTTGTATGCGCTCGCAGCGCGCGAAGACTGGAAGCTCGAGTGCTCGCAGCAGGCCTACTACTACGTGCTGGACGACCTCAAGGTGCCCGTCTCACGCGATGCGCGCGACGCCGCATCGGTCAAGGACGTGGTGCTCGAGGTGGGTGAGGGAATCCTCGCTCAGGAGTTCGACGCCACGCCTTCCGTTTCCGCATGCTCGATCTGTGACTACCGGATCGTCTGTCCGGTGGCGGAGGCGTAGCGGCACGAGTCGGCTGCCGGCGCGTGCCGCTACTTCCCGTCCCGCCCCCGCTGCCGTAAGAACCGCTGGAATTCGCTGGCGATGATGTCACCCGAGGGCAGCTCATCCGGAGCCTCGTGCTCTTCGCTGTCTGCGGCCTGCTCCAGGCGTTCGACGAACGCCTGGATGTCCGGGTCGCTGCGAACCGCCAGGCCCACCTGGCGTTCGTAGTCGGCGGCTGCGACCTCGAGCTCCGTCACGTCGACGGAGACGCCGATCAGCACTTCCACGCGGCGCAGCAGCGCCAGCGCAGCCTTGGGGTTCGCTGCCGCGGCCACGTAGTGCGGCACCGCCGCCCACAGGCTCGCCGCCGGCAGCCCCGCTCGTGCGCACGCGGTGTGCAGCACCCCGACGATCCCCGTAGGGCCCTCGTAGCTGGAGGCCTGAATCCCCAGTCGCTCGAGCAGCGCTGCGTCGGACGCGTGCCCGCTCATCGCCACCGGGCGCGTGTGCGGCACGTCGCCGAGCAGCGCGCCCAGCGACACGACCACCTGCACGCCCAACGCCTCCGCCAGGTCCACCAGGTGGGTGCTGAACCCGCGCCAGCGCATCGACGGCTCGGTGCCCTGAACCAGCACCAAGTCGCGCGCGGCGCGCGGCGCCTGGGCTTCAAAGATCTCCACGGTCGGCCAAACGATCTCCCGCGTCTGCTGCGCGTCGAAGCGGATGCTCGGGCGGTTGGCCTGGAAGTCGTAGAACTCCTCCGAGTCGATCCGCGCGAAGCTGCTCGCCTTCAGCGAGGACGCCAGGAACGACACCGCGCTGGAGGCAGCGTCGCCGGCGTCGTTCCAGCCCTGAAACGCGCACACCATCGCCGGGGCCCTCAGGCCGTCCGGACGGCGGTCCCAAATCAGCGGCTGCATCCGAACCACCGGACATCATGCGCTCATGGCTTCCGCCACCGTCGGCCGGCAATCCGAGCAGCTTCAGAGAGTCGCAACGCTGCGC
>JBOGXX010000135.1:0-2079 GCA_050696475.1 Solirubrobacteraceae bacterium
AGCACCGACTCTCGTGATCGGCCAGCAGCTCACTGACCTGCGGGCTTGCGCGCGGCCAGCATCAGGTTGTAGAAGATCGCAGGTGGCAGCCGCGACTCCAGCAACCTGCGGTCGAGATCCTGCAGCAGCAGGTAGCCCCGGTAGGCGTACATACGCCACGCCCATGGCACGTCCCCGGGCACCGCCGTCGCCTCGAGCGTGCGGTTCGCCCACCCGAACCAGTTCGCCAGGAGCTCCTCGCCGGTCACGCAAACCTCCTGAAAGCCCACCGCGCGGGCGACGCTCGCGAGCTCCGACGGCGAAAAGGTCTGGACGTCTACGACGCCCTCCAGTGCCTCGTCAGAGGCTCCGCCGTCCAACGGCGCTGCGCGGGCTGCGCGCATCGCTGTGCGCCACAGGGGTGCCGCGGCGCCCGCCAGGCGCTTCGGCACGCCGGCCAGGCGGTCGCCGTAGCGGGAGGGCTCGCCGGCGAACAGCACCGTTCCCTCGGGGGCCAGCACTCGCGCGAACTCCGCGAAGGCGCGCGGCAGATCGGGAATGTGGTGCAGGACCGCGTGCCCCAGGACGAGGTCGAAGCTCTCGTCCCCAAACGGCAGGCGCTCGGCATCGGCGCGCACCGTGCGGACCTCCAGCCCCAGACGCTCGGCGTTCTGCTGGAGCGTCTCGAGCATCCCCGGAGAGATGTCACTGCACGTCGCCTCACCGATCAGGCCCGCGAGCATCAGGTTGAGCGTGAAGTAGCCCGTGCCCGATCCGATCTCCAGCGAGCGTCCATACCGAGAAGGCTCGCCGCCGAGCGCCTTGCGCACCTTGGCGCTCACCTGGTCGCGTCCGATCCCCCCGAAGTCGATGCCCCACTTCGTGTCGTAATGATCGGCGGCCACGTCGTGGTAGCGGGTGTTGGCGTCGCGGATCTCCTCCGCGCTGAGAACAGACGACATCGCTCGGACCATATACTCGCGCGCCGCACCCGCGCCGTGCACTCGCCGTTTGACACCGCCGCCAGGAAGTATCCCTTGACCACAACCTCCAGCTCAGAGTTGCCGTCGGCGCTCTACCTGCAGCGCGACCAGCCCGACGGCGTGCCGCCGCTGGCGCTGACGGGCGAGCGCACGCTCCCGAACGTGCCCGAGGAGAACTACTGGTACCGCCGGCACCTGGTCGTCTACGAATGGATCGGCGAGCGCGTGCGCGGTCTGCGCACGATCGACATGGCCTGCGGTGAGGGCTACGGCTCCGCCGTGCTTGCGCGCGGCGCCGCGAGCGTCGTCGGCGTGGACGCCAATCCGGAGGCCCACGAGCACGCCCGGCTGCGCTACGTGCGCCCCAACCTGCGCTTCGTCCGAGACCTCGTGGAGGGCTTCTCCGAGCCAGCCGAGGCGATCGTCTTTTTGCAGACGATCGAGCACCTGGAGCAGCCCGGCTCCGTTCTCGAGCACTTTCGCTCGGTGATTGCCGGCGCGGATGCCGGCCGGATCGCCGCTGCCGCGCCGGCCGATCCCCCTGCGGACGGCCTGCCGGCCACGGGACTGGTGTTCCTTTCGACCCCGAACGTGCTCACGCTCGCGCCTCGGGGTGCGCCGCGCTCGGACAATCCGTGGCACGTCCACGAGTATCGCTGCGAGGAGTTCGAGCGGCTCTGCCGAGCGAGCTTCTCGAGCGTCGAGCTGTACGGTCTGTTTCACGCCCGAAAGCTGCGCGCGCACGAGCTGGCCCTGCGGCTCGGGTGGGATCGCATCCACGCGCGACTGGGCTTGACCGCTCGCTTCTATGACTCCTTCACGCCTGCGATCGCGGCGTCGGACTTCGCGTTGCGCGCCGCCGGCGAGGCCGACATGGACCGGGCCCTGGACTTCCTGGCCGTGTGCCGGCCGTGAGCGCCGGACGCGACCGCGGCGCGCTGGCGATCCTCCTGCACACGCACATGCCCTACGTCGAGGGCTTCGGCTCCTGGCCGTTCGGCGAGGAGTGGCTGTGGGAGGCGATGGTCGGCTGTTACCTGCCGCTGCTGGACCTGCTCGACGAAGATGCGCCGCTGACCCTGTCGCTGACGCCCGTTCTCTGCGACCAGCTCGAAGC
>JBOGXX010000136.1:0-2273 GCA_050696475.1 Solirubrobacteraceae bacterium
GGCTCACGGCGGGCACACTGGTTGCCGACGTCGGCTGCGGCGCCGGGGTGGCGTTGAGCACCCTGGCCGAGGCCTACCCGCGCTCGAGCTTCCACGGCTATGAGCTCTCGCTCCTGGCTGTCGAGCGCGCCCGCGAGCGGGTCGCAGAGCTGGCCCTCTCCAATGTCGAGATCTTCCACCGACGTGCCGAGGAGCTGCCCGAGCGCAGCGGCTACTCCCTGGTGCTCACCTTCGACTGCCTGCACGACATGACACAGCCAGACGCGGCAGCCGCCGCCATTCGGCATGCCATTGCCGACGACGGGAGCTGGCTGGTGAAGGAGGTCCGCTGCGATGACACCTGGGCCGGCAACCGCCGCAACCCGATGCTGGCCATGTTCCTGGGGTTCTCGATCGCCTCGTGCATGTCCTCGGCGATGTCCGAGCCTGCAGGCGCCGGGCTCGGCACGATCGGTCTGCCGCCACGGGCATTAGAGAAGCTGACGCGCGCCGCCGGCTTCACGCAGTTCCAGGTGCACGACTTCGATGACCCCGCCAACCTCTACTACGAGGTTCGACCCTAACCCGCGGGACGTTCGCCGGCGGTGGGTAGCTGGCAAAAGGCGGCACGATCTACCGCATCGAACAGCGCCGGGTGCGGATTTGCACAGACGAGACGCTGGTATGCTCGTTGCCGAGATCGGCGGCGGGAGGCGTCATCAGACAGGTTGCGATAGTAGCCACAGCGGTGGCGTTGATCGGATGGACCGGCGTCATGCCTGCGGACTCGAGCGCCGCCGCTGCCTCCCCGCGCGCCACGAGCATCGCGGATGGGGATCAGTTCCTCGATCAGATGATGGACCTGTACGCGAGCGGTTCGGTCCCGCGGCTCGTGCAGAGCTTCACGGGCGGGGTCCTCGGCGAACAGCGCTACACGGACTCCGTGACCTACGACGATGCGTTGATCATCGATGCCTACCTGGCAGAGGGCACGCCGGAAGCGCTCTCACGAGCGGAGACGATCGGCAACGCGCTGCTGTACGTGCAGGCAAACGATCCGGCGCACGACGGTCGCATTCGCGCCGCCTACGCCCCCACCCCGCTCGTGAGCCCGGGTGATGTCCGCGCAACCGATGAGACGAGCGACGTCGGCAACATGGCATGGGTCGGCCAGGCGCTCGTTCACCTCTACAGCGCCTCCGGTGACGCGGCGTATCTGGATGGAGCCGTGGCGATTGGAGACTGGGTCCAGGCGCATTGCTATGACAAGCGCGGCGCGGGCGGATACACGGGCGGCATCACCGCTCGCGGCAAGCGCATCAGGTGGAAGTCCACCGAGCACAACATCGATCTGTACTCGCTGTTCAGCCTCCTGGCGCAGGCTACAGGCGACCCCGTGTGGTCGGCGAGAGCGGCGTGGGCGGAGCGCTTGGTCGAGGCGATGTGGGACGCCAGCGAAGGTCGCTTCTACGTCGGGACCAGGAACAACGGCAAGACACCCGAAACGGCCGTGAAGCCGGAGGACGTCAACAGCTGGTCGTATCTCGCACTCCAGAACCCCTCCTTTGAGGCATCGGTCGAGTGGGATGTGCAGAACCTGGCGGTCAGCGCAGAAGGCTTCAGCGGAGTGAGCTTCTGCGCGGGCGACCGAACCGGCGTGTGGTTCGAGGGCACGGCCCATCTCGCCGACGCGCTGCAGCTGCGCAACCAGCCAGGTGACGAAGCTCAGGCGGAAGCGTTCCTCTCAGACATCGAATACGCGCAGAGCAACGGCCTCAACAACGACGGCCTCGGCATCATCGCCGCCTCCAAGAACAGGCTCGGCGATTGCGAAGGCGAATTCTATTACGCCTCCCTGCACACCGGCGCGACGGCCTGGTATCTCCTGGCCGCCCAACACGTCGATCCCTTCCTGGCGATCGGCTGAGCGCAGCATGTAGGTGACGGGAGGGCAGAGCCGACCCCCGGGATCGAACCGGCGACCTCGCCCTTGCGAGGGGTGCGGTCATGTGCGTGACGGTCCAGGGTCGGCCGGCACGATCCAGGCGCGCAGGCGTCTCACGGGCACCGGCGACCACCAGTTGGCGCGACCCAGCAGCGCCATCAGCGACGGCACGAGCAGCGAGCGGACGATGAAGGCGTCGAGCAGCACGCCGGTGGTGACCGCCACCCCGATCTCCTGGATGAACGAGATCGAGCTCGTGCTGAACGCGCCGATGGCGACTGCCAGCAGGATGGCAGCGGCGGTGATCACCCGACCGGTGGCGCCGAGCCCGACGGCGATCGCCTCGCGC
>JBOGXX010000137.1:0-7969 GCA_050696475.1 Solirubrobacteraceae bacterium
GCCATCCAGCAGCGCCAGTGCGGCGGCGCCCGCGCCCAGTCGCCCGGTGACGCCGACCAGGTCGCCGGGGCGCGCCCCGTCGCGCCCGACGAGATCCTCCGTGCGGTCGGCCCAGCCTACCGCCGTGATCGCGACGGTGAGCGCAGGCGCGCTCACCACGTCGCCGCCGGCGATCGCGGCGCCCACCTGCGTGGCCAATGCATCGGCGCCGCGCACGAGCGCCAGCGCACGGGACTCGCCGAAGCCTTCAGGCAGGCCCAGCACGAGGTAGGCCTCGCCGACGTCCGCCCCCATCGCCGCCAGATCCGAGAGCGCGCTCGCAAGCGCGCGACGCCCCACCTCCTCGGCGCTCGCCCAGCCGTCCTCGAGGCGGAAGTGAACGCCCTCGACCATTGCGTCGATCGAAGTCACGCAGATCGCCCGCGCCCGTACTACGGCTGCGTCGTCGCCGATCCCGCGCACGAGCCGCGGAGCCCGCTGCGAGCTGTTCAGCTCGCCAGCGATCGATTCGATCAGAGAGCGCTCAGCGATGCCGGTTTCAACGGTGGCGGTAGACGATGCGGGCGCGGTCGAGGTCGTAGGGCGAGAGCTCGCAGCGGACGCGGTCGCCCGGCAGGATACGGATCCGAAAGCGGCGCATCTTGCCCGCTACGTGCCCGAGGACCACGTGGTCGTTATCCAGCTTCACACGAAACATCGCGTTCGGCAGGGCCTCGATCACCTCGCCCTCGAATTCAACCTTGTCCTCCTTCGCCACGCGCTACCCCATCTCCTCGCTGCCACCATAGGCGCCCGCCGGTGTTCGTATTAACGGGACCCAAACTACCAGCGCCGGCGCCGCGAAGGGGCCTTCCTCGCCGTCGAGCGCTCAGCCGGCGGGCGCTCCGCCGGTATGTTGGACGGGCGCTTCGCGTGCGGTTGGCGGAGCGATCGGTTCGACGGGAGCCTTCCGGGGAGCGTGGGATCTGCCTGGTTCAACCGTGGCGTTGCCGGTTCCCGGCTCGGTGGTGTGGGTGCCCTGCCTGGGAGTTTTGGGCTTGCCCGTCGCGGGTTCGGTGAACTGTTCGAAGCTCTGGTTGGCCAACGATTGACCGGTTGTCGCATATTTGCCGTAGAACGGTTTGTAGGAGATCGCTTCCTTGGATTCGGGGAACGCAACGCAGGGCTTGCCTTCGGTCACGGCGCCCATGTACACATGCCAGATTTCCGCCGGCAGGTAGCCGCCCTGCTGAGGCTCGCCGTGGACGTCGCTCATCGGCACGTCACCGCGCGGGTAGCCCATCCAGACCACGGTGGAGTAGTCGGGTGTGTAGCCGTCGAGCCACGCGTCGACCAGTTCGCTCGTCGTTCCGGTCTTGGCCGCGGTCGGGCAGTTGATCGCTGAGCGCGTGGCCGTGCCCTGCTCGACGTTTTCGTGGAGGATGCTCGTCTCCACGCCGGTGACGGCTTCGCCCAGCACCCTGACGCGGTGCGGTTCGCCCCAGTTGTTATCCACATGGCCGTCGGGAAACACCACTTTGGTGATGGCGATCGGTTCGTTGCGATAGCCGCCGTCGGCGAGCGTCGCGTACACGACCGCCATTTCCAGCGGCGTCACGCCGACGGTGAGCCCGCCGAGCGCCTGCGCGGGGTTGCCTTTGAGGTGGGTTTTCACTCCCATCTCATAGGCCGTGTGCGTGATCGTCGCCTCGCCGAGGTCCGCGGCGAGCTGTGCGTAGACGGTGTTGTCGGACGTGAGCGTCGCCTGGAGGAGGTTGATCGACTTGTTCAGCGACGTGCCCTCGAACGTCTTCACTTCGTATTTCGGTTCTTCCGGCAGCCAGCCCGGCTCGAGGGTGTGCGAGAAGTAATAGGTGCTGTAGGGGTCCACTCCCCGCGTGAGTGCGTCGGCGAGATCGATCGCCTTGAAGGTGGAGCCCGGCTGGCGGTGCCCGTCGGCGGCGAGGTTGTATTGGGACTGCTCGTAGCTCTCGGACTCGGCCATCGCCTCGATGTCGCCGTTGTGGGGGTTGAGCGTGACGATCGCCGAGGCGGGGTCGCCGGGCTCGTCGAGCACTTCGGCGATCGCCTTGTGCGCGAGGCGCTGCATGTTCAAATCGAGCGTCGTGTACACCTTCAGCCCGCCGTGTTCGACGGTTTTGGCGCCGTAGCGTTCGACCAACTGCTGGCGGACGTATTCGAAGAAGAACTTTTCGATCACGGTCGAGTAGTAGTAGCCGCGGTGTGTCTGCAGCGGCTCCCGCTCGGTCCGTTCGGCGAGCGCCTTGCTGATGTCGTGCAGTTCGGCCATCTTCGCAAGCACCTCATTGCGCCGTTGCTTGGCGGCGGCCGGATACAGCAGCGGGTTGTACTGGGAGGGCGCCTGCGGCAGGCCGGCGAGCAGCGCCGACTGCTCCAGGTCGAGGTCGGACGCGGGCTTGTCGAAGAAGATGCGCGATGCAGCCTGGACGCCGATCATCGTCTGCCCGCCGACCGTTCCGTAGGCAACGTCGTTGAGGTAGCTGTTGAGGATTTCGTGCTTGCTGTGGTGTTCGTTGTATTCGATCGCGAGCTTGGCCTCGGCGATCTTCTGGCGCAGCGTGTGCTGGTCGCCTCCGAGGTAGAGGTTGCGCACGAGCTGCATCGTGATCGTCGAGGCGCCCTGCAGGGCTCTGCCCTGCACGAGGTCGTTGACGGCGGCGCGGAAGATACCGGTGAGATCGATGCCGTCGTCCTTGTAGAAGCGCTGGTCCTCGATCGAGACCGTCGCGTTCTTCAGCTGGGCGGGGATTTCGCTCCAGCCGACGGGCGTGCGCAGTTCGTCGGACTGAATCGCGCCCAGTCGCGCGCTGTTGGCCGCGTAGACCTCCGAGGTGCCACCGCCGATGCTCGGCTGTCGCGAGCTGAGCGTGCGGGTGTCGCGGGCGATGTGCAGCACGTAGCCCACCGCCCCGATCGCTCCCGCGACGAGCATCACCACGAGCGCGCCGACGCCGATCAACAGGACCCGCCTGCCGAAGCCGCGTTCGCGGCGGCGCTTTCGTGCTAGTCGAGACATGCGCGACCGTCGAGATTACCGTGGATGGCACCATTTCCTGCCGCCTGCAACCGCGGCGATCTCTAGGCTCGGTGCGAGCATCATGAACTCCGACACAGCCGAGCTGGCAGCACTCGAGGACCCCGGCGAGCTCGTTGCCGGCTCGCCGCCGCGCTGGTGGACGGGTCTGCGCGATGATCCGGCCCGGGTCGCTGCGGTGAGGGTTACCTGGCAAGCGCTGTGGAGCTCGCGACTGCTCGTGTGGGCGGCGGGTGTGGGAACGGTCCTCGCCCTCGGCTACGGGCCCGAGCGCAAAGCCTTCAACCCGCCCGGTGTGACGAGCGGCCTGGGATGGCTGGGGAACCTGCTCGCGGCACCTGCGGCACGCTGGGACTCCGCCTGGTATCTGGTGATCGCCCGCTATGGCTATCGCCCGGAACTGGGTGCGTTCACGTCCTCACGCGCGGCCTTCTTTCCGCTGTATCCACTTGGCATCAGGACGATCGACTGGTTCGGCGTCCCGCCGGTGCTCGCCGGTGTGCTGCTTTCCGTGTGTGCGCTGGCGCTGGCGCTGTACGGCATCCACCGGCTGACGACGCTCGAGCTGCTGGGAGGCGCGCGCGCCTCGCTCTCGGGCGAGCGCGTCGGCGAGGCCGCCCGTCTGGCGGTGCTCGTGACGGCGTTCGCGCCGATGGCGTTCTTCCTGTCCGCTGTCTACTCGGAGTCGCTTTACCTGGCCCTCTCGGTGGGGCTCTTCTGGAGCGCGCGTGAAGGTCGGTGGACGTGGGTGGGCGTGCTCGGCGCGCTCGCGGGCGCTACACGCAGCACCGGTCTCGTGCTGCTGGCGCCGGCGGCGTTGATCTACCTGTACGGGCCGCGCGAGGACCGCGTGCCGGAGATCCTGCGGCGGGGCCGCGCGCGGCTGCTCCCGCGCTACCGCCTGCGCGGGGATGTGCTGTGGCTGGCGCTCGTGCCCGCCGGCGCGATCCTCTACGGCGCCTACCTCGGTCTCGCGGGCGGCGATCCGCTGGTGCCGCTGCGTGCCCAGAACGCCTGGGGACGGCACTTCGCGGGCCCGTATGTCGCCGTCTGGGATGGCCTGAAGGCGGCGTTCGAGGGCGCCCGTCAGTTGCTGTCGTTCCAGAGCCGCCACGTGTACTTCCCGGCAGCCACGGGCAGTCCGACGGTCGCGGCCGCCCACAACCTGACGCTGCTCGCGTTTCTGCTCGCCGCGGTGCCGGCGACGATCGGTGTTCTGCGCAGGCTGCCCCTGGCGTACGGCGTCTACGTGCTGATCGCTTTGGCGCTGCCGCTGTCTGACCCGGTGCGCGCGCAACCGCTGATGTCGCTGCCGCGCTTCTTGCTGGTGCTCTTCCCGCTCGGGATATGGCTGGCGATCTGGCTGAGCGAGCATCCGCGCGCGCAGCGCCCGGCGCTCGTGGCGTCGGCGTCGCTGATGGTGCTGTTCCTCGCCCAGTTCGCGACCTGGCACTGGGTGGCCTGAGATGGAGGAACGCCGCTTGCAGGACCCGTCCGGCTGGAGCGCCGGGCCGGCGCCCGGAGCGAGCGCGCCGCTCGCGCCGGCTGAGCACGGGCCCGCCCATGACCCGTCGGTGGAGGGCGATCGGACCCGCTCTCCCAGCCCGTCCTGGCCGCCGTGGACGGCACCCGTCGCGCTCTTTGCGGGGCTGCTGCTCGCCGCCGTGGGCGGGCTCGTAGTCGACGTCATCGCAGAGATTCTGTTCGGAACCAGGATCTCCAACGGCAGCCTCCCGCCGGGCCTTTCGATCGCCGACACCGTCGTGCAGGACATCGGCTTCGTGCTCGCGGCCGTCTACTGCGCGCATCTGGGCGGCCGCGCTGTCCGCTCCTGGCAGTTTGGGCTGCGCCGCCCGGGGGCGGGCTGGGGGCCGGCCGCAGGGATGATCCTGCTGCTGCTGCTCGCGTTCATCGTGCTCACCGCGATCTGGTCGGCCGCCGTGCATCCGGGTGAAGAGAAGACGCTCGAACAGCTCGGCTCCAACGAAGGCACGGCGCTGCTGGTGCTGAGCGCGGCCCTGACGTGCGTGATCGCGCCGATGTGCGAGGAGTTCCTGTTTCGCGGGTTCATGTTCACGGCGCTCCGCAACTGGCGCGGCACCTGGCCGGCGGCGGTGATCACGGGACTCGTGTTCGGCGGTGTGCACGCCGAGTCCGCGCCGGTGCTGGACCTGCTGCCGCTGGCGGCTCTGGGCTTCGGGCTGTGCCTGCTCTACCGCTACTCGGGGTCGCTGTACCCGTGCATGATCGCCCACTCGCTGAACAACTCGATCGCGTTCTCGAGCCTTGAGGGGTGGGGCTGGCAGGCGCCGCTTTTGATCGTGAGCGCGCTGCTCGGCATCGGTGTGGTCGTGCTGGTGGCCAAGCGCGTCGGTCTGATCGCTCCCGATACGCGCCTGCTGCGCTCCGGCACATAGGATTTGCGCGTGATCCGCGGACCAATGGCCGCGCTGGCGGTCGCGGCGGGAGTTCTGGCGCTGCTTCCAGCGGCGGCGGAAGCGACTCCGACGCCCGGCTCGACTCCCCTCCCAGCGACCGCGACGCCCGCGCCCGGCGCGCCAGCGGGAACAGTGAAGCTCATCTTCCAGCGGGTCGGGGGCCGCCCGCGCTTCGCGATCGTCGGGCGGAGGGTCCTCGTGCACGGCACCGTGACCCCGTACGTTTCCGGGCAGAGCGTCAGCGTCGGCTTCTACCTGGACGGCCACGAGATGGGCGTGAAGACCGTCAGCGTGCTCGCGGGCGGCGGCGGCGCCGGGAGCTTCGAGGTCGCCTTCACGAGCGCCTCCGCAGGGCTGCTGCAGGTGCGTGTCGCGCACGTCGCGACCGCACAGCAGAGCGCTTTCAGCGCCCAGCTGGGCGGGGTGCGCTACGTGCATCCGAACCTGGGGCTGGGAGCCAGGGGCCAGTCGGTGCGCCTGCTGCAGTCCGAGCTGAAGGCGCTGCACTATGCGGTGCCGCTGACAGGAGTCATCGACGAAGGCACCGGGCAGGCGCTGATCGCCTATCGCAAGCTGACGGGCCTCGAGCGCATCCCGTATGCCGGCACGCACCTCTTCGAGTTGCTCCTGCGGCACGCGGGCAGCTTCCACGTGCGCTACCGCGCCGACGGGCGTCACGTCGAGGCCAACCTCACGAGGCAGGTTCTGGCTGAGATCGAACCGGGCGGGCGCGTGCGCGAGATCTACACGACGAGCTCCGGCAAGCCCTCGACGCCGACGGTCCTCGGGCGCTTCAGGGTCTACCTGAAGACCCCCGGCGAAAACAGCGAGGGCATGGTCGACTCGAACTACTTCATCCGCGGCTACGCGATCCACGGCTACGCGGAAGTCCCGACGTATGCGGCAAGCCACGGGTGTCTGCGCGTCCCGATTCCCGACGCGCCGGCGATCTACGGGTGGCTCAAGACCGGCACGCCGGTCGACGTCTACTACGAATGACGCACTGCTCTACACGCGGATGCGGATCGCGCGCGCGATGTAGCTCAGCCCGAAGCCGTACACGACGAGCGCGATCAGCAGCTTGACGCCGTGTATCACCCATTCGCTGCTCGAGCCTGACACGACTCCGGCAAACGGCGAGGTGAGCTTCTGAGAGGCTTCGTCGATCGCTTTGTGAAGGCTGCTCTCATGCCTCGTGGAGCTGGCGCTCGATTCCGAGGAGGCTGGGGTGCCGGCGATCTTTTCCGTCTGGTATTTGGAGGCGTTGCTGGTCTTGTTCACGGCGAACAGAACAAACGCCGCGATCACGATCAGGCAGATCACGAATGAAGCCAGGCGCAGCAATTTCACGATCATCGAGATCACGCCGCTAGATTAGGTGCCTGCGTGGACGCGATGGACGGATATACGGACGAGCTCGACGCGGCCCGGGAGCAGTTGCTGAGGGGGCTTCGCGAGCATGCTCTGGTTATCGGCCGGGTCACGCTGGTTAGCGGCGCGGTCGCGGAGTACTACGTCGACGCCAAGCGGGCGATCCTGCGACCGGAGGGGTTCGCGGCGCTGGCGAGGCTCGTCGCGGCTCAGGTTGCCGAGTGGGGGGGAACGGCGGTTGGCGGCATGACCATGGGCGCGGATCCGGTCGCGTGCGCCGCGCTGGCCGGCGGAGTCGCCGCGAAGGCGTTCTTCGTGCGCAAGGACGCCAAGGCCCACGGCCTGCAGCGTCGGATCGAGGGGCCGCTGCTCAGTGACGGGGACCGCTGCGTGGTGGTCGAGGATGTGGTCACCACGGGCGGCTCGACGCTCGCCGCGATCGCAGCGGTGAAGCAGGCAGGGCATCAGATCTGCGGCGTCATCAGCGTGCTCGATCGGCTTGCCGGGGGTGCAGGCGCGATCGAAGCGGCGGCCGGCGCGCCATACGTGCCCCTGATCACGATCGACGAGCTCTACCCCGAGCGCCCGGACCGCGCGCCGGCTGAGCGGGACGCTGTTTGACCGACGCGGCCGACGCGGCCGGCGCGCGGTCGGGCGGGCGCCTCGCCGTGCGCCACGCGCGCGTCGAGGACGTGGCGTTGCTGCTGGCGCTGTTCACGGAGCTGGCCGAGTACGAGCGCCTGGAGGGCGAGCTGCACGCGACCGAGGAGCTTCTCGTCGCGGCGCTGTTCGCAGAGCGCCCCCTCGCGCGGGCGCTGATCGCCGAACGTGAGTCTCTACCCGCAGGCTACGCGGTCTACTTTCCCACGTTCTCGAGCTTCCTGGCTCGACCCGGCGTGTGGCTGGAGGACCTGTTCGTAGTCCCCGAGCACCGTGGCGCGGGCGTCGGCAGGGCGCTGCTGGCGCGCGTCGCGGCGGACGCGTGCGAGCAGGGCGCCGTCCGCCTCGAGTGGACGGCGCTGCGCTGGAACGAGCTGGCTCTCGAGTTCTACCGGGGCCTCGGCGCCCAGACGATGGACGAGTGGATCACGCATCGCCTGGTCGG
>JBOGXX010000138.1:0-17100 GCA_050696475.1 Solirubrobacteraceae bacterium
CCGCAGAGCTGACCGCCGACGTCGGCGACGATGGCGGCGAGGTCGTCTGTCGCGCGGGCGCGCTGTGCGTGCAGGAGATCCCCACCACGGTGCCGCAGTCGCCCGCGGCGGACGACTCCGACCAGGCGGCGCCGAGAGCGCTGGCACCGCCGGAGGACGGGGTGCCGGTGCGCTTTGCGCTCGATGACCCGAATGAGCCGAGCTTCGCGTCAACCGCGATGGAGATGCGCTGGCTAGATGACCCGCGTGCGCCGGGACCCGCACGGGTGTGGATGCGCCTGCGTCACCCGCTGCTGCCCGACGAGCCGCTCACGCCGCTCGCGCGGCTGGCCGCCACGTCTGACTTCGGCAACGGGGTCAGCGCAACCCTGCCGTTTGAGCGCTTCCTGTTCATCAACGCCGACCTCACGATCCACCTCCAGCGCCAGCCGCGCGGCGAGTGGATCGGGCTGGATGCCCGCACGCTGCTCGCCGTCGGCGGTACGGGCCTCGCCGAGAGCGTGCTGCACGACGAGCACGGACCCGTCGGCCGGGCGTTCCAGGCGCTCGTCGTGCAGCCACGGTGAGACAGGTTGCCGCTCGCGGGCATCGACGCGCGCGGCGCCGTCGAGACCGCCAGCGTCAACATGGCGCTCGGCTCAGGCAACGTCGTCGTCGGCGAGAAGGTCAAGATCCTGCTCGACATCTCAGCCGTCAAGGCCGACCAGCCTGCATCGAGCCGGTGCGGAGGTTCATACTCGAGAGCACAGCACACCAGCGTCTCCTCGCATGGCAGAGATAGACCCCGATCTGAGCATCGCCTCCGTCCAGCTCGACGTCAGCGACCTGCCGCGCAGCGTCGACTTCTACGAGCGCGTGCTCGGGCTCCCGGTGATCTCTCGCGACGAGCACCGAGCGCAGCTCGGCCCCAAGCCGGCGCGCCCAGCGCTGGAGCTCCGCGAGATCGCCGCGGCTACGCTGCTCCAGCCGCGCGCCACCGGGCTCTATCACGTCGCCTGGCTGCACCCCTCGCGCGGCGCGCTCGCCGAGACGGCCCGGCGGATCGCCGGCGCCCGCTGGCGGTTCGAGGGCGCGTCCGACCACGGCGTCTCGGAGGCGCTCTACCTGGGCGATCCCGATGGCCTCGGCATCGAGATCTACGCCGACCGACCGCGCGAGCTTTGGGAGCGACCCGGTGACGGACTCGGCGTGAGGATGTTCACACTGCCGCTCGACGTGGAGGACCTACTCGCGCAGTTCGCCGGTGAGCCTGCGCCGAGCGTCGGCTCGGACGTCGGGATCGGGCACGTGCATCTGAAGGTCGCCGACGTTCCCCGCTCCAGCGGCTTCTATCGCGACGCGCTTGGCCTGCAGGAGCAGGCGCAGCTCCCCTCCGCGGCGTTCCTCGCCGCCGGCGGCTACCACCACCACGTGGGACTCAACTCCTGGCAGAGTCGCGGTGCCGCTCGCGCTCCCGACAGCGCGCCCGGCCTGCGGCAGATCGAGCTCGAGCTCAGCGACGCCGATGCGCTGGACGCGCTGGAGCGCGGCGTGAGTGACGCCATCTCCGCCGCCTCGCAGCCGCTGCGGGAGGACGGCGGACGCCTGTCGCTGCGCGACCCCGATGGGCAGCTGCTGAGCTTCACCGCCCGCTGAGCCGCCTCCGATCCTCCGATCGGCGCCGATCACGCACGAGCTCGTCGACTCAGCCGCTGCCCGACGCGGCGCGCAGCTGCTCGAGCTCCGCATCGGAGAGCTCCAGCTCGGCGCACTCCAGCAGCTCGCTCAGCTGCGCGGTGGAGGTGGCGCTCGCGATCGGCGCGAGCACGGTCGGCTGGGCGAGCAGCCACGTCAGCGAGAGCGCCGCCGGCGAGCTCCCGCGCGCAGCAGCGATCTCATCGAGCGCGTCCAGCACGGCGAAGCCCCGCTCGTTGCAGTAATCGCGCACGCTCGCCGCCCGCGGGCTCTCCACGTCCGGTGCGCCGCGGCGGTACTTGCCCGTCAGAAAGCCCTTGGCCAGGCCGAAGTACGGGATGCAGGCGATCCCGTACTGCCGGCACACCTCGGCCAGAGCGCCCTCGTAGCCGCCGCGCTCGAGCAGGTTGTAGTGCGGCTGCAGCGCCACGTAGGCGGCGATGCCGTCCTGCCGGCCGAGCTCGAGCGCCTCGCTCAGACGCGCAGCGCTGTAGTTGGAGGCGCCCGCATGGCGGATCTTGCCCTCGGCGACCAACGCGCCGAACTCGCCCAGCGTCTCGCGCAGAGGCGTGTCCGGATCGTCGCGGTGGGCGTAGTAGAGGTCCACCGTGTCGATCCCCAGCCGCTGCAGCGAGCCCTCGATCCCGCGCCGGATCGTCTCCCGCGAGAGCCCCTGCAGATCCGGGGCCATGCCCACCTTCGTCGCGATCACGAGACTGTCACGGTTGGCGCGCGAGGCCATCCAGCGGCCGATGATCCGCTCGGACTCGCCCGGCCCGCCGGGGCCGCGCCGTCCGTAGCTGTCAGAGGTGTCGATGAAGTTGCCACCGGCCTGGAAGTATGCGTCCAGCACCTCGAACGAGCGCTCCTCGTCAATCGTCCAGCCGAACACGTTCCCGCCGAGGCACAGCGGGAATACGTCCAGATCGGTGTGCGCCAGACGGGCTATGCGCCCAGGTTAGCCAGGAGCGCCGGCCGGCTCGGCGATGGCGCTTCTCACCGCCGTCTGCCGGACGCGAAGCTCTGCATCGGCGGCACCGCCGCGCGCATGCTCGAACCGATCTGCGCGCCGTCGAGGGCTTCCTCGCCGGCGAGGCTGCCTCCATGGGCAGGCGCCTGGCCGGTCCCGGCGGCCCGCAGGCGGTGCACGCGCCCGCCCACGGGCCCCTCCTCCGCCCCCTCGACGCCGCCGGACACGAAGCGCTCCAGCGCCGCGAGGTCGCGCACGATCACGTTGAGCACCCCCTGTGAAGACTCCAGGACGCCACTGGCCAGCAGCAGCGGCTCGGCCCGCGCGAGGCGGCGGCGGCGCTCGTAGACAGCCTGCGAGACGATCAGGTTGACCGTGCCCAGCTCGTCCTCGAACAGCAGGAACATCGTTCCCTTGGCAGTTCCCGGTCGCTGTCTGGCGATCACCAGGCCCGCCACCGCGATCTGGGAGCCGCTCGGCAGGGCCGACAGCTGGGCGCTGGTGACGAGCCGACCCACCTCCCTCGGGACGCTCAGCCGCTCACGCAGGATCGCCAGGGCATGCTCGTCGACGGTCACCCCGCTGGTCGAATAGTCGGCGATCAGCCGCTGCCAGCGCCCGAGTGGACGCAGGCGCGGCGCCGCCGGCAGCTCAAACGGCAGCGCGAGCTGGGCCCCCTGCGCCACCGGCGCGTCCGCCCCGCCCCCTGCGGAGGCTCGCCCGATCGCCTCAGCGGGCGTCGCCATCCCCAGCTGCCACAGCGCCGAGCGCCGATCCTGCCCCCTGACCAGCGGAGTGGCCGGAGCACTCAGCAGCCCGTCGCAGGCGCCGGACCACGCCAGCTGTTCGAGCGTCTTGCGACTTGCACCGGCGCGTCCGGCCAGCTCACCGAGGTCGGTGTAAGGCCCGTTGCGCTCCCGCTCGGCCACGAGCTCGCTCACCTCCGATACCGCCACGCCCTTGATATAGCCGAGCCCCAGGCGCACGCCCCCCTGCTCGACCGTGCACTGAGCCTGCGAGACGTTCACGTCGAGCCCCCACACCGAAATCGGGGGCTCTCGATTCTGGGCCTCGTGCACGAGGCTGTCGGGAGCATAGAAGCCCATCGGCTGCTCGTTCAGCAGCGCGCACAGGAACTCCGCGCCGTAGTGGACGCGCAACCACGTGGACTGGTAGGCGAGCAGGCCGAAAGCGGCGCTGTGCGCCTTGGGGAAGCCGAAGCCAGCGAAGCCCTCGACCATCTGCCACACCCGCTCCGCCGTGGCTCGATCCGTCGGCGATCCGGTTTTCCCGCCGTTGCACAGCGCCCCCTCGATGAAGCGTTCGCGGTGGGAGTGCAGCAGCTCGTGCGAGCGCTTGCGGCTCATCGCGCGGCGCAGCCCGTCCGCCTCGCCCGGGGTGAAGCCGGCGAACGCTTCCGCCACCTGCATCACCTGGTCCTGGAAGATGATCGTGCCGAGCGTCTCCGACAGCACCGGCTCGAGCGTCGGGTGCTCGTATGGAATCTCATAGGAGGGGTCTTCGCGCAGCCGCTGGCGGCGGGCGATGTAGGGGTTGATCGCCCCTGCCTGGATCGGGCCGGGCCGTACGATCGCTACCTGCACGACGAGGTCGTCGAGGCTCTCCGGCTGCGTGCGGCGGATCGACTGCATCTGCGCGCGGCTCTCGATCTGAAAGACGCCGACCGTGTCCGCCGTGCGGATCGCCTTGAACGTGTCCGGATCGTCGAACGGGATGCGCGAGAGGTCGATCCGCTCCCCGTGCACGCGCGCGATCTCCTCCACGCAGCGCTCCACCGCCGAGAGCATCCCCAGGCCCAACAGGTCGATCTTCAGAAAGCCGGCGTCCGCGCACGAGTCCTTGTCCCACTGCACCAGCTGCCGGCCCTCCATCGCGGCGGGCACCACCGGACAGCAATCGATCAGCGGCCTGGTCGCGATGATCATCCCGCCCGGGTGCTGCGAGAGATGCCGGGGCAGGCCGTAGGCCTGCTCGACCAGCCGCGCCAGCCAGCGCCAGCGCTCGGAGGAAAGCGACTCCCCGGACCCACCGTCCCGGGCAGATTCCGCGCCCGCCAGCGAGGCGGCGATTTCCGACTCCGCGGTGTGGCGGGCGGGGCCGTGCCCATCGGCGCCCCGAGCGGCTCGCTCGATCTCGCCGTCCGGCAGCCCGAGGACCTTACCCAGCTCGCGGATCGCCCCGCGGGCGCGGAACGTGGGGAAGGCCGCCACCAGCGCAGCGTGCTCACGTCCGTAGCGCTCGTGCACGCGCGGTATCAGCCGCTCGCGGATGTCGCGCGGGAAGTCCAGATCGATGTCCGGCAGTCCCTTCAGGTCCTCGTGCAGGAAGCGTCCCAGCGCCAGCTTGCCGGCGACGGGGTCGACGTGGGAGAGCCCCGTCAGGTAGCAGACGAGCGAGGAGACCGAGGAGCCCCGTCCCCGCCCGGGAGCCAGCAGCGCGCGCACGGAGTGCGCTCCGCGGACCTCCAGCGCCACCTCGCGCGCCAGCTCGAGCATGTCGTGGTGGAGCAGGAAGAAGCCCGCCAGCCCGAGCCGGTCGATCACGCGCAGCTCCTGCTCCAGTCGCGCCTGCGCCTCCAGGCGATCGGCGCCGCCTGCCGCCGGGAGCTGGCGGACGGGTCCGTAGCGCTCCTCCAGGCGCAGCCAGCACAGTTCTGCCAGGCGTCGTGAGGAGTCCTCCTCCTCCGCGCCCGGATAGCGGTAGCCGAGGTCCTTGCTCAGATCGAACGTCAGCCGCTCGGCCAGCGCCAGGGTCTCGCGGACCGCCTCGGGATGATCGAAGAATCGGCTTGCCATCGCCTCCGGCGTGCTCATCACATGGCTGTGGTTGCCACGCCGCAGCGGCTCGGAGGCATCGAGCGTGGTGCGGTTGGCGAGCGCCACGAACGCGTCCTGCAGCTCAGCCCTGGTGCGCGCGTGCGCGTGGACGTCGCCCGTGGCCACGCATCTCACCCCCAGCCGCCGGGCGCTCGCCGCAAACGCGCGGTTGCGAGCGCGATCATGGCGGGAGTACGGGCGCTGCAGCTCCACGTACAGGTCCCTTGGTCCAAACGCATCGAGCAGCCGCGTGACGATCCCCTCACCCGCGCCGGCGGAATGGTCGAGCACAGACCTGCCAGCGCAGCCGGTCAGGCACACGAGTCCCTCCGCATGGTCGGCCACCGCCTGCACGTCCACCCACGGCTCCGTGCGCTCGACGTGCGGTCGGCGAGCGGCGCCGGCCCGGTCGCGGCCCGGTCGCGCCGGCCCGGTCGCGCCAACCCGATTGCGCCCAGCCGCGCGCCCGCGGGTATGGCTGTGGGCGAGCGTGATGATCCGACAGAGGTTGCTCCAGCCGCGCTCGTCGCGCACGAGCAGCGTTATGTGCCTCATGTCGGCGGTCTCCGCGCGCTCGCCGGCGCTCACAGCCGGTGCGTCGAGGATGTCCAGCTCCGCGCCGTGGATCGCCCGCACCCCGCAGTCCGGCGCGATCTGGGCGAGCTCCATCGAACCGGAGACCGAGTTGTGATCGGTCAGGGCGAGCGCCGCATGGCCGCGCTCTGCAGCCGCCCGGGCCAGCTCCTCGGGCAGCGAGACGCCGTCCAGGAACGAGTAGGCCGAGTGGCAGTGCAACTCCACATAGGGTGGCGTGCTCACGGCCATCTCACTGCAGGAACCAGCCGCCGCCACGCAGGTCGTGGAAGACGACGCGGTTGCGCCCGCGCTCGCCGACGAGCTCCCAGTAGCGGCGACGCAGCGGCTGAGCGGTCCACCAGCGGTCCTCCACCAGCCAGGACTCGCGCAGCGACGCGATCGCTTCACCATCTACCTCGACCGGGCGGCCGGGGCGGGCGGGCTCCAATCGCACGCGCGCCGGACGGGGAGGGTTCAGGGCGCGGGCGCTCACGACGCGGATCACTCGGGGATCGGCGCGAGCACGACCCGCCGCTCCGGCACGCGCGAGTCGGGATCCACGCAGACGGCGCGCAGCACCGCCTGCCCTCCGGCGACGGCACGTACCTGGGCAACCGCCTCGCGCAGCCTGACTCCGCGTGCGACGCGATCCTGGTCGAGCAGCGCGCCCTGATCGCTCGCAGGGGGACCGAAGAGCTCGACGGTCAGCCCCAGCTCCGCCGCGGGAGCCGGCAGCGCCAGCAGGCGCACAGATAGAGCAAGCCAGATGCGCTCGGGATCGCTGAGCGCCTGGCGGAAGACGACCCGCTCGCACCAGCCGCCCCCCGCGAGCAGACGGGCGGAAAGCGTGAGGGCGCGCAGCGTTCGCCCACGGCGCTCGCTGCGGGCCAGCAGCCGGTCCACCAGCACGCTCAGCACCCGCTTCAGTGCCTCACCGGAGCTCGCATCGCCCACCTCCATCGACTCGCTCAGGCGCTCCTGTAGAACCCGTCCCCGCACCCGGCTGTCCTGCATGCACGCCAGCCGGTAGGCGAGCGCGCCGGCAGCGCCGAAGCGGTCTGTGACCGGCGCTCGGCCCAGCTGCACCAGCTCGCCGAGCGTGCGCACGCCGAGACGGCGCAGCGGCGCCACGAGCATCGCCGTCTCCTGCCGGTGGCCGAGCAGCTCGACCGGCTGACCGGCGAGCCAGCGGCGTGCCTGCCTGTCCTCGAGCACCAGCCCTCGGCGCAACCGGGTTGACGCGACCGGGCCGGCGTGACCGGGCCGCGACCGGGCCGGCGCCGCTCGCCGACCACCCGTCGAACGCATCGCCATCGCCGCCGCCAGCGCACAGAAGCGGGTCGGCGCGCCACCCATGCGAGCGGGATGGCCAAGCGCGCTGCGGGCCGCAGCGATCGTCGCCTCCCCCGCGCCGTGGATCCACCGCAGCCCGTCCGTCTCGAAGTAGGCCAGCCCGGGACCGGCTGGCTCTACCGCGGCTCCGACCGACTCCAGCGCTCCGATCAGCTGCTCCCATCTAGCGGCCACCCGCACCGGATCCGGTGCGAGCAGCACCAGCTCAGGGCAGCGGGCGAGCGCCTCTCCGAGCAGCATCCCCCGCGTCACCCCACGCGCCTCAGCCGCTCCCGAGACCTCCCCCACACACGGTTCGGACCCCACCGGCGGCGCCAGCGCCAACGCCCGCCCGGCCAGCGCCTGTCGGGCGACCACCGTCCCCTCCCCGGCAGCCACCAGCAGCTCGAAACGGGGGATGTAGACGCACACGACCATACGAACACATGTTCGCATATGCCCGCGCGCGCGTCAACCGCGCCCGCTCAGTCCATCGCCAAGGGCCCCTCCGCGGATCCGCTCAGGAACTGGCGTACGAACGGGTTCTCCGAGGAGAACATCATCTCGGCATCGCCCGCTTCGACGATCCGCCCGCGCCACAGCACCGCAATGTATTCGCCGATCTGGCGCGCGGAGGCGATGTTGTGGGTGACGACGATGTAGGTGCCTTTGTAGAGCCGGTGCATCTCCTGGATCAGGTCGCACAGAAGCGCGGTGCGCACCGGGTCGAGACCCGAATCGGGCTCGTCGAAGATCACGATGTCCGGTTCCATCACGAGCGCGCGCGCGAACCCGGCGCGCTTGCGCATCCCTCCGGAGAGCTGCGAGGGCGCGTCGTCCAGCGCGTCGGACAGGCCCACGTCGGCGAGCCGTTCTTTCACGCGCTCGGCGATCACCGTCTCGGAGTAGTCGGTGTGCTGGCGCAGCGGGAAGGCGACGTTGTCGAACACCGACATCGAGCCGAACAGGGCGCCGTCCTGGAACAGCACGCCGATCTTGCGCCGCATCGCCAGCAGGTCCGGCATCGTTAGCTGTTTGACGTATTTGCCTTTCACGACCACATCGCCGGAGTCGGGGAACATCAACCCGATGATGTGCTTGATCAGCACGCTCTTGCCGGTTCCAGAGGGTCCCAGCACGACCGTGATCTTGTCGTCGGGGAAGGCCAGGTTCAGCCCGTCCAGCACCAAGACCCCGCCGAGGCGCTTTTGCACGTCCAGGCAGCGGATCGACCACCGCGCGTCGTCCGGATCGCCGACGAAGTCGACGGCGCTGGCGTGATATCGGTGGCGGTCCTCGGTCATCACTTTTCCTTGTAAACGACGTGTGGGAATTCGCTCGTTTCGCCGTTGAACGTCAACGGGCCCTGCTTGACGCACGCGGGCGCCGGCACGTCGTTTTCGGTTTCAGGCTTGTTGGCGACTTTGAACTGGATCAGTTTTTCGATGATTTCTTCGGAGACCGTTTCGTTCGCGGGTCCCTTCACGGACGGTGCCGCGTTTGCGCACGAGCTGGAGCTGAACACCGGCAACCCGCTGGCGAGCGATTTGTAGGAGCCGGAATGAGGGTAGGCGTTCGCGCGCGCGGTGCCGGCCGGGCTCGAGTAGATCGCGAGGCTCTGCGGGCCGAGCACGCTCATCGTCGTCAGCAGATGCAGCTTGGGTCCCGCGTTCGGGGTGTTCGCGTTGCCTTCGCTCGCCGCGGAGGCGGCGGCGACGTTCGCGAAGAACGCCTGCAGCTCGGGCACATATTCGCCGACGTACTGGAGGAACGGATCGAGGTTGTGCAGCACCGGCCGGAAGTTTTCGAGCACGGGAACGGTCAGGTCGAGCGACTTCTTCAGGTCGGGCAGGCCCCGCTTGGCGGCCTTGGTCAACGGTCCGAGATCTGTCATGAACCTGTTCAGGGCGGGTGCGAACGGCTTGGCGGCGCGCAGCAGCGAGGAGAGCTGGCGCTCGGCGGGCTGGAATTCCTTGAAGTAGGGGTCGGCGATCGCGGCGAAGCGGTCAGTTTCTTTGAGCGCCGTCCGGGATCTGCTCTCGAAGGTGGGCAGCGCCCGGAACGCCGCGGCGAACGCCCTGCTCGCTTCGGCCGCCGCGTGGAACGTGCGCTCGCCGCTGACGATCGAGCCTTCCAGCTGGTGGTCGCGGCTTGCCAGGGCGTTGAAAACCACCCCGGTGTTGTGCACCACGTCTTTCACGGCCCCTTCCTGTTCGTCGAGCACGCTGACGAGCTTGGTGGCACTTTCCACGAACGGTTCGAGCCGGGCGAAGGAGGCGTTGATCTGTTCGCCGCGGCCGTCGATCGCAGCCGCGTCGGCTTCCTGCCAGATCTGAAAGTCGCGCCTGGTCTTCGCGTTGAACGCCGAGAGGATGTCATCGAGCGTGACCGACGGTTCGACCTGCGCGTTAGGGAGCCGACCGCCGTCCGCCAGATAGCGCCCTCCGCGAGCCTCGGGCACGAGCTGGATGTAGGTCTCACCCAAGATCGTCTTGGTACGCAGGATCGCGTGCATGTCCGCGCGGATCGGCGCGTATTTGCCCGCGATTTCGACCGTCGCCAGTGTCCGGCCTTCCTTGTTCAGCTTGACCGACACGACGTGGCCCACTTCCACGCCGCTGATGCGCACATCGGACTGTTCCGCAAGCGAGAACGAGCGCGCGAACGCGACCGTGAAGCGGTAACCCTTGGGTTTCAGCGGCAGCGGACCGCCGAAGGACTCCCACAGGAACATCAGCAGCCCGAAGCAGCTGAGCACGAACAGCACGATCACGAGCAGGTTTCCGAGCGTTGGCGCGCGCTTCTGCATCTCAGCGCTTCCCTCCGAACGGCTGCTGGGTGAGGTTCGAGAACGGCCCGTCGGCGGTCGCCTTCGCGCGGCCTCGCTCGCTGGACGCGGTCGCGGTCGCGGTCGCGGTCCCGATGATCCCCGCTTTTTCGCATTCTTCCTTGGTCGGGGGCTTGAGCAGGCTCACGAGGAGCTTGACCGTGGGATTGATTTCGGAGACACCTTTGAAGATCGGGAGCACTTTGCAGTTGAAGTAGACGAGTGTGCGGCCCACCGCCCCTTCGCCGTCGGCGGTGCTGACAACGCTGTTGAGATCGTGATTGCCCCAGTCCAGGAAGAACAGGAAGCCGCCCTTGCTCGGCCCGGGGTTGTAGGCGAGCTCGTTGAAGAATTCGTTGAACACGGAGAAGCCGGAGGCGAGTTTCGGGAGGGCTTCGCCGAGCTGCTTGGTGGTGGGGCCAAGTTCGTTGACGACGGGTAGGATTTCGCGTGCGAAGGGACGCACATCGTTCTTGATGATCGGGGTGGTCGTCTTCGCCAGGCGACGCGTGGCTTCGTTGGCCGGACCGAGCGCGCGCGCGAACGGCTCGAGCTCGTGCAGCGTCGGCCCGAGCACTTTCGTGGCCGTGGCGAGCTTGCCGAGCCCGGTTCCCGTCTTGTGCAGCGCTCCCGGCAGCAGCTTCAGCGTTTCCTGGAAGTTGGCATCCTGCTTGGCGAATGTTGCGAAGACGGCGTTGGAGGCGTCAACCAACTGCGAGAGCTGCTTGTCCTTTCCCCCGAGCGCTTCGATGAGCACGCGGAAGTTGTGAATCGAGCGCGCGATGTTGGCGTGGCGGATTTCAACCTGCTGGGCGATCTTCTGCGCGAGCTGCGCGGTGGGGTCGAATCGACGCAGGTCGGCTGCGAGCGTCCTACCGTTGCCCTTCAGCCCGATGCCGAGTCCCGCGAGCAGCTCCTGCAGGTAGGCACGCGTTTCCGCGTCGAGCCCCGCGAGGAATTCATCGAAGTCGATGTTCGGGGCGGTCTGGGAGAGAGGCAGCACTTCGCCGCTGTGGAGCCTCCCCGCCGAGCGCGTGCCGGGATTGACCTCGACGGTGATGTCCTGCAGCTGGGTCTTCGGTCGCAGCAGCAGCGTGGCGTTCCGGTAGATGTATGCGCCGTACTTGGGGACGACGTTCATCGAGACGATCGCAACCCCGTCGTGCAGGTCCACGCTCGCGATTTCACCGATCTTCGCGCTGGCGATCGTCACTGCCTGGCCCTGCCCGGGCGTGACCGCCTGGGCCGTCTGGAATTCGGCCTTCAGCGTGAAGTAGCTGTGGCCCAGCACGGGCACCCAGCCTGGAAGCTTCAGGTTCTCGTGGGAGAGGATGTAGCCCCCAACCCCCGCAGCGAGCACGATCATCGCGACGACGGCGATGAAGGCTGAACGGTAGCGCTCGATCTGGTCGCGGACGCTCAGCCCGCCTTCGTGGCTGTCCGGCGGGGTCATCCTTCGCTCCCGTCCGCAGGTCCTTGCGACAGCGGCCCGTTGAAGTTCGGCAGTGTCTGCGTGTCGCATGCCACGTGCGGCTGATACGGAGGCTCTTCGGCCGGGTACGCAGGCCGCGTCCCGAGCGGCGTCAGCGGTGAGCGCGTCAAAAGACGTTCGCCCTTGAGGTGTGTATTGAGGATCGAAGTCGGCTGTGAGCGCAGCGTCTGGCCGCTGTTGCCGACGAAGAACTTCGCGTAGGGACCGTTGCCGTCGAAGCTCTGCCCGATGCTGTCCAGACCCACCAAGCTGTACCAGAATTCCTTGTAGTCTTCGACGCCTGACGTGCTCGATCCGTCCTGCAGCTTGGTGTTGCCGGCGGGGTAGATCACCTTCGTCAGGCATTTGTTGAATTCGCCCGTCGTCTTGTAGAGCGGCGTCTGTTCGATGCTGAGCTTCGCCAGCGAGGGGAGCGACGCCTTCAGCCCCTTGGCGACGCCTCCGAGCTCGCTGGGCGAGAGCGAGTCCTGCAGCTGTTCGAGGTAGGGCAACGCCGCTGTGACGGTCGAGTTGGTGTTCCTGACGCCGGGAAGGATGTCGCGCGCAAAGGCCCGTGTCGGCGCGAACGACGCGTCGAGGCCCTGCAGGCCACGCTCGGCGCTCGCGAGCGAGCTCGGCAGCTCCGCGACGAGCGCGGTGAGGCTCGAGGACTGCGCCGCGAGAGCGGCGAAGAACGTGTTGAAGTTGGGGATCAGTTCGCTCAGGTCCTGCTCGTGGACGTTGAGCGCGGCTGTGACCTTGCCGATGCTGGCGATGAGTTTGGAGAGGTCATGCGGTTCGGTGCCGGTGATCGCCTGGTTGATGACCGCGCTTCCGCGCAGTGAGGGCGGCCCGTGCTTGTAGGTCTGGTTGAGCGCCTGCGCCGCCGTGAGCCCTCGGGCGACGGGTTCCTGTTCGGCGTTTTCGGCCGCGTCCGGCTTCTGCGTCAGCGCTTCGCCGTAGTTGATCAAGAAGCTCTGCAGGTTCGCGCGCGTATTGGTGTTCAGCGCGTCGAGCACCTGGTCGAGTTGGACCGGGTCGGAGGTCTGGCTGACTGGAATCGTGTAGCCGGAGGAGATCGTCTTCGCGGACGGGCTGCCGGGCTGCAGTTCGATGAACCAGTTGCCTTCCAGGAACAGGCGCGGGCGAATCTTGAGCGTCGCGTCCCTGTGGATCGGCAGGCCTTTGGCTTCGATTTCCATGTTCACGAGCCCGGTCTTTCCGTCGCGCTTGATCGAGCTGACCTGGCCGACGTTGACACCGGCGATCCGCACGGGCGACTTGGGCTGGATGTTGACGGCGGTCGCGAACTCTGCTTTCAGACGGAACCCGTGGGTGAACGGGATGTGCTTGGTGAAGCCAAAGTACACGGCGATCGCGACGATCACGACCAGCACGACCCCCGCGCGGACAGGGCTCACCCGCTGGAGCTCGACGACCGGCACCCTGTCCTGGCGGCGCCACAGGTGCGGGCGTCTCATTTGCGCGTCACCTTGACTTTGGCCTTGCCGCTCGCCTTGGGCGCCTTGGCAAGCCCAAGCGCCTTGAGCGTCGAGGCGGGGTACTTTTCGCCGAACAGGTCCTCGTCGCGGCTCGTTATTTCACGGTTGTCTGTGACGTCGCTCGCGGGGAGGTTGCCGATCTCCGCCTGACCGGGCACATATGTCTCGTTGCCCGCTTCGCACACGTCCGCCTCGCCCGGGCCGGTCACGTTCGGGTACTGGTTGATGTGGAGATGGTTGTTGCCTGAGTCCTTGTACTGGAGCGGCTTGGTACCGACGAGCGGTTCTTCGGAGGGCCCGTTCGCGGGCGCTGAGGACGGATAGCCCTCGTTGTTCGCGCCCGTCGGCGCGAGCACGAAGCCCGAGCGTGCGAGCGTGCCGACGCCGATGTTCTCCGACTCCAGGCTCGCCAGGTTCCGGAATGCGAGCGTCAGGTAGTTGCAGTTGGTCTGCGCGGGTGCGATCCCGGCCAGTAGCGGGTTCCCGATTTCGAGCGTCTGCTGGAAGTCTTCGAGCGCGAGCGCCACGACCGGGTTCTGGCCGAATTCCTGCAGCGCCTTCGAGGATTCCGCCAGGCGCGTGTTCAGCGCTGTGGCGGCGGCGAGGTTGACGGCGCCTTCATGGAACGCGTGCCCGAGCTGCGGCGCGACCGTGCGCAGCGAGCTCGCGCTGGGGCGCAGAAGTTGCATGAATTCGGTCGCGTCTTCGTAAAAGGGCGCCTCGTGGGGCAGCGAGTAGATCGCTTGGCGCAGCGAGGCGGGACCGCCGCGGTTGGCGGCTTCCAGCGATGACGCAACACCTGCCCACGCCGTGAAGAAGGTGTCGAGATCGCTGAAGTATTCGGCATTCTGCTGGGCGACCGGGGCCGTCTGCGAGGCCGCGCGGTCGAGCGCGACGAACAGCTCGTGCAGGCCGGTGGACGGCGCCGCGAAGTTGTGCAGCACGGGAACGGCCTGCGTCACGAGCGGGCGCAGTTCGTGGATCGTGTTGTTCAGCCCGAGACCTCTGCCCGCGAGCCCGTCGCCGAAGTTGTTCGTGTTGATCTTGATCGCCGTGCGCGTCTTCTTGTCGAACATGTTGAAGAGTTCGTCGATTTCCACCGGTTCGCGCGTCTGGTCGATCGGGATCGTCGCGCCCGCCTTCAGCGTCTTGGCCGAGTTGCCCTTTTCGAGTTCGAGGTACTTGAGGCCGATCGGGGATACCGACTGCACGATCGCGCGCGTGTTCGCGGGCAGCGGCTCCACGCTCTTTTCGAGCTTCAGGTTGGCGATCACGGTGACGCGACCGGTGCGCGGGTTCTCGTGCGGCGAGAGCGAGGCGACGATCCCCACGCGCGTTCCCGCGATCCGGACCTGGTTCGAGGTCTGCAGCCCCGATGCTGCGGGGAGCACGAGCTTGACGTCATAGGTCGGCACGAACGGCAGGCCGTTGTTGGCGTTGTAGGACAGGAACACGGCGACGACTACGATCAGCGTCGTGACCGCCCCCACGAGCAGCGGGCTTGCCGCGATCGAGCTGCGTCGGCGGTTCATGGCACCTCCGACGGGTCGCAGCTGAGCAGTTCGCCGTCGACGAACGGCGAGGAGCCGTCCGCGGCGGGGGTCGTGGCGGCACCGGGGCAGCGGCGGAGCTGACCGCTGCGCAGGCCTTCCAGCGCCGCCTGCGGGCTCGAGGCCGGCGTCAGGGTGTTGTTTTCGCCGAGCTTGAAGTCGGGCAGGATCGGGCTCGCGCGCAGGTAGTGGCCGTCCGCGTCGTAGTACGCGGACGTCTGCCCGAAGGTGCGCAGCGTCCCGGCGAGATCCGGCGCGTAGGGACCGAAGAACGCGGTGATCGGCACCGATTCCTTCAGCGCCGTGACGCTCGCCGGCGAGGTGCTCTCGAGCTGCTTGGCCAGCGCCGGCAGCGCGCGCACGAGGTCGGTGAGGTCGTTGGCCGGACCGGGCCGGTTGAACGCAACGCTGAAGTCGTGCACCGCGGGAGTGCCGGTGGTCACGAGCGAGCGCAGTTTTACGAGCAGTCGGGTCAACGGCTTGGTCGTGGGCCTCGAGGTTTCCACGAGCTTTGTGAGCGCGGCGAGCGTGGCGGGCAGTCCGGCGAACGTGTGGTTGCCCTGTTCGAGCGTCGCCGGGAGCCGTTTGAGCCCGTGGGCGAGCCGGCTCTGCTCGGAGCCGATCGCGGTGAACGCCTTGTTCTGGTTTTCGATCAGGTCGGCAAGCTGTTGCTTGCGCGCGCCGATCGTCGTCATAGCCTTGGCCGTTTCGACGAGAAAGCTCGTCAAAGTCGGCTCTTCGCGCACGAGCTCGGAGAAGAAGTGGTTGGTGGACGTCAGGAAGGCGGGAAACAGTTCCGTCGATTCCCCGAACGCGCGGCTCTGCCCGACGTACTGCTCGGCGGTTCCCTGGATGAAGCCCTGCAGCCCCTTGCGGGTCTTCGGGTTCAGCGTGTCGAACAGCTGATCGAGATCGGTGACTTCGCGCGTCGCGCTGGCGGGCAGCGTAGTCCCCGCGTGGAGCGCAGGATTGCTGTTGGGACCCGGGCTGAGCGCGATGTAGCGGTTGGCGACGGTCGTCAGCGAGGGCACGCGCACCTGGGCGACGGTCCCGCGGTGCAGCGGCACCAGCCCGGCATCGACGTGGATCGTGATCATCGCTTTGAAGTCGTGCGTCAGTTCGATGTTGGTGACCGTTCCGACCGGCACACCACCGACCTGAACCTGATCGCCGCGGACGAGCTGGTCGGCTTCCTTGAATTCGAGCCGGTAGGTCGCTCCGCCGCCCCCGGCGAACAGGATGTAGGCGACGATCAGCACGACGAGCGCGAGCGCCGCCACGGCGAAGATTCGCATTGCGCTGGAGGGCGCGGAGCGCACCGGCCGTCCCGGGCCGGAGGAACTCGGAGGCGGGGACGGCGGCGCGGGAGGGCTCGGGGGGCTAGTCGTTGCCACCGGGGCCTTCTTTCGCGCTCGCCTTGGATCCGCCCGACGCATCGGCGATCGCCGCCGTGGAGTGTCCGCTTGGCACCGTCGGGTCGGGGATCTCTCCCAACCGGTCAACGAGCTCGATCCACTCGCCGGGGGTCAACCCGGAGGCGAGCAGGCTCGTGGCGTGGCCGGCCTTGCCCGCGGGCGCGGCGAACGAAACGCGGATCGCGTTGCCGACGCTAGGGTTGGCGAACGCGACCGCCGCTCCCGGGTAGCTCATCAGGCTGACGATCCGCCGCGGCCGGGCCAGTCCCTGGAGCATCAGCAGCTTGCGGACGGCCTCGTCGGCGAGCGTGCCCGGCCCCTCGTGGCCGGCGACCGGGACGCCGTTGATGGCGGTGATGTTCACGGACTCCGTGCTGGCGCTCGCGGGGGCGTTGGCCGCCAGCGCGGCCGGGGCCGAGCCGGCGCATGGCAGCCCGGAGACCGTCGGCTTCAGCTCGGACATGGCCAGATACTCGAGCATTGCGAGCACGCGCACCTCCACGCGTCCCTCCTGCACGTCCTCGCGCGCGCAGGCTCCGAGCTTGACGGCGCTGTCGTGAAGCACCTGCGGCTCGAGCTGCTGCTTTGACTCCAGCAGCACCTGCCCGACGGTCGGCGAGGTGGCGAGGAACGGGTTCTCGCCCTTGGCCCTGAAGATCGAGGTGTCTTCCAGCGCCACCCAGCCGTCGAGGATCGGCTTCGGATCGATCAGCGGCGCGCCGAGACCGGCGGGACGGATCTGGAAGAGGATGTGCGGCGCGGCTTCCCCCGCCTGATCGCCGCTCGCCACGCCGGCGCCGACATGGCCGAGGACGGTGCCGGCGATCACCTGGACGCCGGGGACGAGCGCGTGCAGGTAGACCTCGTTGGGACCGGAGCTGAAGGAGCGAACGTGTGCCGGCGCCTTCGCGTTCGACGCTGCGCTGCCGGGCGACCGGGCGGGCGG
>JBOGXX010000139.1:0-3905 GCA_050696475.1 Solirubrobacteraceae bacterium
ATCGTCGGGTTCAAGCTCTCGATCGCGGCGAGCTCGGACAGGCCGATCGGGCCCAACCGCACGACCGTGAACAGCACCGAGATCTGCGAAGGGCTGAGACCGGAGCCGGCGAGCGTCGGGCGCAGGCGGCGCGAGAGCCTGCCGATCACCGCGCGCAAACGCTCGGTGCGCTCCGCCTGCGTTAGCTCAGTGTCCTTGCTCTCGACCTTCGCGACCGCCATCAGGATCGGCTTCCCCCAATATTTGCTTGCCGGCAAGCATTATAGGGGATCCGCGTCCCCCGGGAGATGGCGCCAACCTCGGGGGGTCCTGCTCTGCGCGGGACGCTGCGCTCGCCGCTGCCGACGGCGGGGATATGATCCAGCCCAGCTGGCGGCAGCCAGCATCGACGCGGGAAAGGGGAATCATGCTCAGCTCGATCGTGGTGGGCACGGATGGCTCGGACACTGCCATGCAAGCGGTGCGCGAGGCCGTTGACATCGCCAGGGCGCTCGGCGCCAGCCTGGCGCTGGTGAGCGCGTACGCACCGGTTCCCGAGCAGCGCCTGCGCAGCGAGCGACGCGACGCGCCGGCGGATGTCCAGTGGGCGATCAACCCCAAGCAGGAGGTCGAGGCGGTGCTGGCCACGGCGGCGGAGGCCGCGCGCGAGGCGGGCGTCAGCGTGACCACGCATGCGCGCCAGGGCGACCCCGCGGACGCGATCCTGGACGCCGCCGAAGAGCTCGGAGCAGACCTGCTGATCGTCGGCAACAAGGGGATGACCGGGGCCAAGCGCTTCCTGCTGGGCTCGGTGCCCGACAAGATCTCACACCACTCGCCCTGCTCGGTTTTGATCGTCCGAACCTCCTGAGGCCGACCAGCCACTCCACCGCTCGACCTCGATCGCCAGCACGGGCCCCACCGCGCGCTGTTGCGGATAGCGCTCGCCGAGCAGCGCGACCGCGCGCACGGCCTCCGCCTGCCCGAGTTCGATCACCCGAGCGCTGCCATCGGCGCGCGCCCACCAGAGCTCTTGCCAGTCCTCGTCGTAGTGATCCGCCAGCACCGCGACCAGCGGGTTGGCGCTGACGTTCTCCAGGCGACGAAGCGCAGCGGTGCGCTTCGGCTTGGCGTCAACGACGCTGTAGATCGTCTCCGCGACGAGCACGAAAGCGATCGGTACGAGATGCGGGCGCCCGCGCGCATCGATGCTCGCCAACCGCGCGACCCTGGCCGCTGCGAAGCGGTGCCGAGCCTGCTGGGAGGTCACTCGCCGTTCAGCTCGGCGATTGCCTCCTCCCAGCGCTCCAGCGCGCGCTCGACCGGCCCGCGCCCGGCCGAGGGGATCCAGCGCACCACCCGCTGCACACCGGCCTGCTGGAGCCCATCGAGCACCGCGGCCTTTGCGGGGACCCCCATCACGATCACGCCGATCGGGCGCTCGGCTCGAGCGCGCAGCTCGCCGATGCGCGCGAGCAGATCTTCGAAGCCGTAGTTAGGGAACCACGCGTCGCCCACGCGCAGCACGCGGTCGAGCACGGTGGGACCGTTGCCGCCGACGAGCACCGGCGGATGCGGTCGCTGCGCGGGCTTGGGCCACGACCAGACGCGCTCGAAGGAGACGTGCTCACTGTGATAGCTGGCCTCCTCTTGCGTCCAGATCGCCTTCATCGCCTCGATCCGCTCGAGCGCGATCGCCATCCGCACACGCGGGTCGGTGCCGTGGTTCTCCATCTCCTCGCGGTTCCAGCCGGCGCCCACACCGAACTCGAAGCGCCCGCCGCAGAGATGGTCGAGGCTCGCCACCTCCTTGGCGGTGGTGATCGGGTCGCGCTCGACGACGAGGCAGATACCGCTGCCCACGCGCAGCTTGCTGGTCGCGAGCGCCGCGGCGGTCAGCGCGACGAACAGGTCATAGGTATGCGAATACTTGCGCGGCAGCTCGCCGCCGGCCGGGTAGGGAGTCTTGCGGGAAGCCGGGATGTGGGTGTGCTCGGGGAAGAACAGCGACCCGTGGCCGCGTTCCTCCACGAGCCGCGCGAAGCTCGCAGGATCGACCGCGTCGTGCGTGGCGAAGTAGCCGATGCCGAACTCCATGGCGCCAGTCTAGTGAGGGCCGGGCGAGCCGATGTTCGCAGTGTTCGCGAAGTCCTCGAGCGGGGTGTGGTGAGAGTGCGCGAGATCCGTCATGCTCATATGAGGTGCACGCGGGCGCTCGCGCGGCGCAGCTACGCAGAATCCGTCCTAGGATCTAGCGATGGCGAGGGCGCTGGCCCACCAGGAAGCCGCAGCCGGGTCCGGGCGAAAGCGCGTGCTGCTCGGGATGGTGACCGTCCTGCTGGTCGTCCTCGTGCTGGTGGTCGTCGCGGCGCTGGTCTGGTCGGGGGCCACGCTCGCCGCCGACTCCACGGCGCTCGCCCGCGTGTCGGTGGAGCCGCTCGGCGGCACGATCCGGCAGGTGCAGGCGTTTGGGCCGGACGGGCGGCGGATTCGCATGTCCGTCGAGTCCGGCCTGCTGACCCCGCTGGAGCGCCTGAGGCCAGGCGAGCTGGTCTCCGTGCGGGTCGAGGTCCGCCGACCGGGCTGGCTGGGCTGGGCGCTCGGCAGCGAGACGACCGAGCACCTGACCCTGCGCGCACCGGTGGCGCAGGTGAGCAGGCCGTTCGTGACGGTTAGCGCCGGCGCACCCGTGCGCATCAGCTTCGACCAGCCGGTCAGCGCGATCGCCTACGGGAGCACCGGACGCCTCGCCCATCATCACACGCTGAGCGCGGCGCAGCGCTCGGTCTCGCTTGGCATCCAGCCGAGCACCGGCTCGATCGAGATCGCCGCCGCGGCACGCCCGTGGGAGACGATCGGCTCGCCCGGCCAGGTGAGCTGGTTCCCGCCGTCACGCACGCCCGTGATGGCAAGCATCCCAGCGGCGGGCGCCCGCATCTCGCCGTCTACCCACATCTATCTAACCTTCTCCAAACCGGTCCGCGAGGTGCTCGGCTCAACTCGCCCGCGCCTCTCGCCGAGCACTCCCGGGCACTGGCACGAAGTCAACAGCAACACGCTCGCGTTCAAGCCCTCCGGCCTGGGCGCGGCGCTCGGCTCCCAGCTGCGCGTGCAGCTCCCAAAGAACGTGGCGGTGACCGCCGGCGCGCACGGGCTGCGCACGACCAATTCGATCGAATGGACGGTGCCGCCCGGATCTACGCTGCGCCTGCAGCAGCTCCTCGCCGAAGCGGGCTACCTACCGGTCGTCTGGCAGCCGTCCGGCACGCCGGTTGCGCGCGCGCCGAGCGCGCAGGCGCAGGCGGCCGTCGAACCGCCGAGCGGCAGCTTCAGCTGGCGCTATCCCAACACGCCGCCCCAGCTGCAGGCGATGTGGTCCCCCGAAAACGCCACCGCGATCACCAAGGGCGCGGTGATGAAGTTCGAGAACGTGAACGGGTTGACCGTTGACGGCATCGCCGGGGCGAGCGTGTGGCACAGGCTGCTCACCGATGCGATCGCGGGCAAGCGCCTGACCACCGGCTACAGCTACGTGTACGTGCGCCGCGAAGTCCCGGAGACGATGACGCTCTGGCACAACGGCCACATCGTGCTCAGCTCGCCGGCGAACACTGGGATCTCGGGTGCGGAAACAGAACTGGGGACGTTCCCCGTGTTCGAGCATCTACCCGAAACGACGATGAGCGGCACCAACCCCGACGGCTCGCACTACGAAGACCCGGGCATCAAATGGGTCAGCTACTTCAACGGCGGCGACGCGCTGCACAACTTCGATCGCGCGTCGTTCGGCTCGCCGCAGAGCCTCGGCTGCGTCGAGCTGCCGCTGGAAGCGGCGGCCGAGACCTGGCCGTATACCCCGATCGGCACGCTCGTCACGATCGAAACCTGAATTCGCTGGCCACGGGCGGCGATAACCCCCCCGCGGG
>JBOGXX010000140.1:0-7137 GCA_050696475.1 Solirubrobacteraceae bacterium
TTTCAGGCCCTCGGAGCCCGCGGGGCCGACACCTATACTCTGACTTCACCCTCCCGGAGGATCTTCGTGCAGGAGATGGTGATCTACGGCGTCAGCTTCGACATGGTTGGCAAGCAGCCGATCGTGCTGCTGAAGACCATCGATGGCAACAAGTTCCTGCCGATCTGGATCGGGCATCCGGAGGCCGCGTCGATTCTGATGAAGCTCCAGGGCGCCGGAACGCCGCGGCCGATGACCCACGACCTGCTGTGCGACATCCTCGGCGAGCTCGACGTCAAGTGCACGCAGGTGTCGGTCACCGAGCTGCGCGAGAACACGTTCTTCGCCTCGATAACGCTCAGCGTGGGCGGCCGTGAGCTCGAGATCGACTCCCGCCCGAGCGACGCGATCGCCCTGGCGGTGCGCTCCGGCGCTCCGATCTATGCCGCGGAGGAGGTCATCACCGAGTCGGCCATCGAGTTCGAGCACGACGTCGAGGAGTCCGAGGACGTCGTCGAGAAGTTCAAGGAGTTCCTCGATGAGGTCTCGCCGGAGGATTTCGCCGCCGGCGACTCCTGAGGCGCCGTCTCGGCGCGAAACGCTGCCAGTCATCGCTACGCGGGAGCCGCGCTGCTACCCGCGTTTGCGGCGCCCCTCAGCCCGATCCCGCGGGATCCCCTACCTGGAGAAGGCGCTCGCAAGGATGCGAGCCACGAGCTCGTCGAACCCGATGCCGGCGGCGTCGGCGGCCAGTGGCAGCAGGCTGGTTTCGGTGAGTCCCGGGCCGACGTTGGTCTCCAGCACGGAGAGCTCGCCGGACTCGGCGTCGAGCATCAGATCCACCCGCGCGACCCCGTGGCAGCCGAGCAGCGCGTAGGTCTCGAGCGCGAGCTGCCGGGCGCGACCGGCGGTCTCCTCGGGCAGCTCGGCGGGACATACGAACGTGGTCATGCCGATCTCGTAGCGCGACTCGTAGTTGTAGAACTCCTCTTCGCGCGGGATCGCCTCGACGATCGGCAGAGCCTGCGGCTCGCTGGCGGGACCGTCGCGCCCGTCGAGCACCGACACCGCCAGGTCGCGGCCCTTGACATAGCGCTCGACGACCACCTTGCGATCGTAGGAGAGGGCGCCGACGATCGCCGCTGGGAGCTCCTGGCCGGAGCGCGCGAACTTCACGCCCAGCGCTGATCCCTGACTGGCGGGCTTGACGACGAGCGGAAGGCCGAGCCTGCTCTCGATGTCGTCCAGCGCCGACGCGACACCCAGCTCCTTGATCGCGCTCTCCTTGATCGCCGTGAAGTCGGGCGTGGGAATGCAGGCCTCGCGCATCAGGTACTTGGCGAGGGCCTTGTCGGTGGCGCGCATGCAAGCCGCCGGGCCAGACCCGGTGTAGGGCACGCCGATCACCTCCAGCAGGCCCTGCACGGTCCCGTCCTCACCGTCGCCGCCGTGCAGCGCCAGGAACGCCGCGTCGGGCTCGCAGGCGTGCAGCTGCGCGACGAGGTCCTGGCCGGCGTCGATCGCGAGGGCCTCGTGGCCGAGGCGGCTCAGCGCGTGCTGGACACGCGCGCCCGAGCGCAGCGAGACCGTGCGCTCCAGCGACCCTCCGCCCTTGAGCACTGCGACCTTGCGCGCGGCGCTCATCGATCCCGTCGCCGGCGGGCTGGCCGGGCGGGGTCCTGGGCGTCGCGGCGGGGCAGCGCGACGATGTCCGCGAGCGGGCTGAGATCCTCGACCTGCGGCTCGAGCGCCGCTGCGGTGGTCCCCGCGGGGGCGGACGGCTGCGAGCCCATCAAACTGCCCAGCAGGCCGGTGTCGCCGCCCATGATCTCGCCGATCCGGCGGATGCCCTCGCGGATGTCCTCGTCGGCGACCCCCGCGAAGTTCAGGCGCATCGAGCTGCCCCCCCGGCGCCCGTCCGCGTAGGCGGCGCGGCCGGGCACGAACGCCACGCCTTCGCTGCGCGCCAGCAGGTCGGTGGTGTCGACGCCTCCATCCAGCGTCGCCCAGATGAACAGCCCGCCCTCCGGGCGCGTCCAGCTGGCGCGTCCGCCGAAATGCTCCTGCAGCGCATCGAGCATCACGTCGCGCCGTCGCCTGTACAGATCACGCAGGCGCTCGACGTAATCGATCCACGCCGGCCGACCGCCGGCGCCCGTCTCGGCGAAGTAGGCCGAGACGAACAGCTGGGTCATCGGCGAGCTGCACAGGTCCGAGCCCTGTTTGCCGAGGTTGAGCTTCTCCAGAACCGGAAGCGGCGCCAGCGCCCAGCCGAGGCGCAGGCCCGGCGAGAGGATCTTCGAGAACGTCCCCAGGTAGATCACCAGATCCGAGCTGGTATCGCGGCTGGGGGTGCTCCGGTTCTGGGCGTCCAGCGAGTAAAGCGTGGGCAGCGCCTCGCCCTCGTAGCGCAGCAGGCCGTAGGGGTTGTCCTCGAGGACCAGCAGCTCGCGCTCGCGCGCCACCTCCACCAGGCGCTTGCGGCGCGGGAGCGACATCGTCACCCCGCCGGGATTCTGGAAGTTGGGGATCGTGTAGATGAACTTCGGCCTGCGACCTTCGCCCAGCAGGCGGTCCAGGGTGCACTCGAGCTCGTCGATCGGCATCCCGTCGCCGTCGATCTCGATCTGCACCACCTCCGCCTGGTAGGCGCTGAACGTGGGCACCGCGCCCGGGTAGGTGGGCGCCTCGGCGACGATCACGTCACCGGGGTCGATCAGCGCCTTGCACACCAGGTCGATCACCTGCTGGCCCCCGGTTGTGACGATCACCTCCGAGGGGTCCGCCACCGTTCCCTCGGCGGCCATCACTTCCACGATGCAGCGCACCGTCGCCGCCATTCCCTCCGTTGGCCCGTACTGCAGTGCGCGCGCCGTCGAGTCGGCGGCCACCTGCGCCGTCAGCTTCGCAAACAGCTCCGGTGAGAACGTCGTCGTATCGGGCAGCCCGCCGGCCAGCGAGATCACCTCCGGGCGCTCGGTCAGCGCCATCATCTCGCGCATCGCCGAGCTTTTCATGCCGCGCGTGCGCGCCGCGAACAGCGCCTCGTAGCGCGCGAGCTCATGCGCCGCCGGGCGTGCCCGTCGTCTATCGTCCTGCCCGCGCATTACCGCACGGTAGCGCACCTCCAATCGCACTCTGCATGAACGGTCTCGTCTTCTACATCGGCCTCGGCGCCGGGCTCGCCGCTGCGTGCGGGCTGCGCCCGTTCCTGCCGCTGCTGCTCGCCGGCGCGCTCGGCTCCGGCGCGGTGCTCGGGGTCAGCTTCGGCCACGGCAGCTTCCACTTCCTGCAGGCGGGCTGGTGGCTGCTGGTGGTGGTGGTCGCGCTCGTGATCGCCTATGCCGCGCAGTTGCTGGCGGGGCTCACGCCGATCCTCGACCCCCGTGCCGGCAGGAGCCAGGCCGATCCGCTGGCGGCGTCTCTGACCGGTCTGGGGCTGGGTGCCGGTGCGCTCGTGTTCGCGGGGACGCTCGCGGTTCACGGCGACGCCTGGTGGCCGGGCCTGATCGGTGGCCTGCTCGCCGCGGTGCTCGCCCAGCGGGCCGGCTGGCCGGTGCTCGTGCGCGTGCGCGCGCGGCTGAGCGACCGCTCCGCGCGGGAGGCGCTGACGGTTTACCTGGACGCCGTCGCTCTGGTGGCGGCTGCGCTGGTGGCGCTGCTGCACCCGCTCGGCTACGTGCTCGTCGCGCTGCTGGCGTGGTTCGCGTGGCGCGGGCGCGCGCGGGCGGATGAAAAGTACGCCGGGCTGCGCATCCTGCGCCGCTGATGGGCCCCTCGTGAGCAGCTCGCCGCAACGGCGCCCCCGGCGTGATCCCCGGACGGGGAGGGGCAAGCTGGTTCTGTGCGTGATCGACGCGATGGCGCCGGAGATGCTCGAGCGCGCGATCGAGGCGGGCGTGGCGCCGGTGCTGGAGCGGCTCGTGCAAGAGGGGCGCTACGTCCCGGACTGCGTCGCAGCGTTTCCGTCCGTGACACCGGTCTGCGCCGCCTCGATCGTCACCGGCGTGGGGCAGGACACGCACGAGATCCCGGGCATGAACTGGTTTCACCGCGAGGAGAGCCGCTATGTGGAGTACGGCTCGAGCTTTCGAGCGGCGCAGCGCTTCGGCATCGCACGCCAGCTCACCGACACGGTCTACAACATGAATCGCGCGCACCTCTGCGAGCGCACGCCAACGGTGTTCGAGGCACTCGACGACGCCGACGTGCGCACCGCGGGAACCACCTATCTGATGTACCGGGGGCGCCACCGCCACGAGCCACAGCGCGACACCACGCTGACGCGCGTGGCCTCCGCGCTGATGCGCCACGCGGTGATGGGCCCGCGTGAGCTGTTCTACGCCGACATCTTCGCCTCGCGCCCCACCGGCTGCCGCTCCGCGCTGGGAATGCCCGGCGTGCGCGATCGGCACTCGGGCTGCGTCTCCGCGTACATGGTCGAGCACGACCTCTTCGACTTCCTGCTGCTCTCGCTCCCCGACAACGACTGGTACTCGCACAAGCACGGCCCGGAGGGGCAGGTCCAGTCGATCGGCCAGGCCGACCTCCAGCTTGCGCGGGTGATGAACGCGGGCGGCGGGATCGACGCGTTTTTGGCAGAGCACGCGATGATCGTGATGGCCGACCACTCGCAGGCGCCGGTCAGCGCCACGATCTCCCTGCAGGACGAGCTCGCGGAGCTCGGGGTCCTTGCTCCCGCACGCTCCGCACGCTCCGCACGCGCGTCGGAGGGCTCCGCGGACGAGGAGCCGAGGATCGCCGTCTGTCCGTCGCAGCGGGGGGCGATGGTCTACGCGCTGCACGCGTCCGAGCGCGACGCCATGCGCGCGTCGGTGGTGGCGCGGGCGCTGACGGTGGAGGGCGTCGATCTCGTCATGTGGCTCGAGCGCGACGCGCACGACGCACCCCGCGAGGGCGTCATCTCGAGCCCGCAGCACGGCGAGCTGCGCTTCGCGCCGGGTGGAGGGCTGCACGACCCGCGCGGCGCACGCTGGAGTGTGGACGGCGCGCTCGCCGCCCTCCACGGGCGCGTCGAGGGAGGCCGCCTGCTGACCCCCGACTACCCCGACGCGTTCGCTCGCGCTTGGGCGGCGCTCAACTGCCCGAACTCCGGCGAGGTGCTGCTCTCTGCGGCCCCCGGCTACGAGTTCGTGGACTGGGGCGGCCAGGCCCATGTGGGGGGCGGCAGCCACGGCTCGTTGCACGCCAGCGACTCGCTCGGCGCGCTCGTGCTCAGCGGCGTCTGCTTGCCCGAGTCGGAGCCCGGCCAGTGGGCGATCCGCGACATCGCGCCGCTGGTGCTCGCCCACTTCGGCCTCGACCGGCCCGCCTGACGCGCGGCAACAGGCGGGCGCACCCCGTTAATCTCGCCCGATGCGCCTCCTCGCCACCGCGGCGGCAGCCGCGCTCCTGGGCAGCGCCCTCCCGGCCGCTTCGGCGGCAGCGGCGACGGTGTCAGGCACCGCGCACGCTTCGACCCTGACCACCTCCACGAGTGCGGAAACACCGGTCCCCGTCGCGCTCTCGAGCGTGCCCCCGGCGGCGCACAGGCTGTCCTCCGATCAGGTTCTGGCGATCGCGAGTCGCCTCGCGAAGATGCGCGCGCTGAAGCGCAAATACGCGGGCTCCTTCGGGGACGTCTACCTCAAGGGCGCCTTCCAGTGGCAGGTCAGCTACTTCACGCGGGGCGGCAAGAAGGAGGTCGGTCTGGTGGTGATCGACGATCTCTCCGGGCGCGTGGTCGAACAGTGGACGGGCGTCCAGGTCGCGTGGACGATGGCGCGCGGCTACCCCGGCGCGTTCGGCAGGCACGTGAGCGCCCTGTACGTCTGGCTGCCCATGTGCCTGCTGTTCTTCCTGCCGTTCTTCGACTTCCGCAGGCCGTTCGCGCTGCTGCACCTGGACCTGCTGATGCTGCTGGCGCTCTCCGTCTCGCTGGCGTTCTTCGACCACGCGAACATCTGGGCATCGGTGCCGCTGAGCTATCCCCCGCTGCTGTACCTGCTGGCGCGGATGCTCACGCTGATGCGACGCCGCTCACGCCCGCCGCAGAAGCCGCCGCCTCGCCTGCGCCTGCTCGTCCCAGTGCCCTGGCTGGCGCTCGGGATCGTGTTCCTGATCGGCTTTCGCATCGCGCTGAACGTGACCGACTCGAACGTGATCGACGTCGGCTACGCGGGCGTGATCGGCGCCAGCAGAATCGTGCACGACGAGGCGCTGTACGGTGGCTATCCGTCGGATAACGAACACGGCGACACCTACGGGCCGTTCAACTACGAGGCCTACGTTCCCTTCGAGCAGATCTTCGGCTGGGGCGGCACCTGGGACGAGTTGCCGGCGTCGCACGGGGCGGCGATCGCCTTCGACCTGCTCGCGATGGCGCTGCTGTTCCTGATCGGCAGGCGCATGCGCGGCCCCACGCTTGGGATCGCGCTCACCTATGCCTGGGCCGCCTATCCCTTCACGCTGTATGACCTGGAGAGCAACTCCAACGACTCGCTGGTGGCAGTGCTCCTGCTCGCCGCGCTGCTGGCGGCCGGCTATCGCTCGAAGCTGGCGCCGGCCGCTCGCGGGGCAATGGCCGCCCTGGCGGGCCTGACCAAGTTCGCCCCGCTGGCGCTGGCGCCGATCCTGGCCACGCACGGGCAGGCAGAGCTGTCCCTCGCCCGTCGTGTCCGCGCGCTCGGCCTGTACCTGTTCGCGTTCGCCGCCGCGGTCGCGCTCGCCTCGATTCCCGCGCTCGCCCACGACTCGCTGCACGCGATCTACGAGCGCACGATCGTCTACCAGTCAAAGCGCGATTCGCCTTTCTCGGTGTGGGGGCTCTATGGCTGGCATGGGCTCGAGCGCGTCGTGGAGGTGGCGGCCGTCGTGGCTGCGATCGCGCTGGCGCTGGTGCCCCGTCGCTCGGACCTGGTCGGCCTGGCGGCTGCGTGCGCGGTGGTCATGCTGCTCGTCGAGCTCGGCCTCGAACACTGGTTCTACCTGTACATCCCCTGGTTCTTCGGACTCGTGATCGTGGCCCTGCTCGGGCGTCTCAGCGACCCCTGGGATCCCGGGCCGGTCGAGGCATCAGCACCTGCTCGATCGAGTCTGCCCGCAACGGTCGCGAGCAGCTGATCAGCACGCCCATCAGCCACGGATCCTCCTCGGAGG
>JBOGXX010000141.1:0-3709 GCA_050696475.1 Solirubrobacteraceae bacterium
GCGCCTGCGCTGCGCCAACATCCGCGTCGAGCTCGGCGACGCCGCGGCCGAGCGCCCCGAGCGCGCCCCGTTCGACCGTGTGCTCGTCGACCCGCCCTGCTCGGGGCTCGGCACGCTGCAGGCCAGGGCCGACCTGCGCTGGCGTGTGACGCCCGCCGCGCTCACGCAGCTGGCCGGCGCGCAGGCCCGGATCCTCGCCGCCGGCGCCCGAGCGCTCCGTCCGGGAGGCGTGCTTGTCTATTCTACGTGCACGATTTCCGCCAGCGAGAATGAGCGTCTGATCGCCGCGTTTCTGGATTCCCAACCCGAATTCACCCTGGATCACACCGTTGCGACGCTCCCGCACCGGGACCGCACGGCAGGGTTCTTCATATCCCGGCTGCGAAGGAGCTGAGCGGTGGAGGGCGAGCCAGAGGCGCCGGCCCGGGCCAACATCGACCTCGGCCCGAAGTGTCCAAACTGCGGTGAGCCGTGGCTGCGCCCGACGAACCTGCCGGGGCGCTACCGCTGCGTCTACTGCCTGCACCGCTTCGAGCTCACCTCCGTGTGCCCGAACTGCGGTGAGCACTCCACGATCGTGAGGATGTCCTCCACCGCGATCCTCAAGTGCAACAACTGCGGCGACTCGATGCTCCAAGCCGTATGAGTGAGGCTCGTGAGCGACTCTCCGCGTGAGCTTCTACGAAGCGTCCGGGTCGCGCCGTCGCTCCTCTCGGCGGACTTCGGGCGCCTGCGCGAGCAGGTCTCCGAAGTGCTCGCGGCGGGTGCGAGGGTGATTCACGTGGACGTGATGGACGGCCACTTCGTGCCGCCGATCACGCTCGGTCCGATCGTCGTCTCAGCGCTCGCCGACACCGTGCACGACGCCGGCGCGATGCTCGACCTGCACCTGATGATCGAGCGGCCCGAGCGTCAGCTGGGGGAGTTCGTCAGGGCGGGCGCGGACTCGGTCAGCTTCCACGCGGAGGCCACGCCGCACGCGGCCTATACCGCCAGGCTGATCAGGGAGTCCGGCGCGTGCGTCGGGCTCGCGATCAACCCCGGCACCGCCGTCGGCGCGCTGGCGGAGGTCACCGACGCGATCGACCTCGCGCTGTGCATGACCGTCAGTCCGGGCTGGGGCGGGCAGCCGTTCATCGCGCACTCGCTGCAGAAGCTCCCGCGCGTGCGCGCGCTCGTCGGCGCCGGGGTGGCCGTTGAGGTGGACGGCGGCATCGAGCCGCGCACGGCGCCCCGCTGCCGCGACGCCGGAGCGAACGTCTTCGTCGCCGGCTCGGCGATCTTCCGCGCCCCGGATCCCGGCGAGGCCTACCTCGCGATAGCGACGTCCGTCGCCGCCGCCTGAGCCTTGATTGTGTCCAGGCGACCGGCGCCGCCCGTGCCGCGCCGGTAGAGCGCGGCGAGCATCAGCGCCAGCAGCGCGGTGGCGCCCGCGTAGCCGATCTCCGCGCGCAGCAGCTGTTCGCCGATCGGGCCGAGCAGCATCCATACGAGGAACGCCCCTGCGGCGCACACCCAGCAGCTCGCGGCGGCCCGGGCGCGATCGCGCGCCAGGGCCGCCTGGTTGAGCGCGCCCGAGGTCAGGTGCAGTCCCATGCCGATGCCGATCAGCGCGAGCCCGAAGCGGTTGTAGTCGAACGCCTGTCCGAAGAACACATGCCGCAGCGCGAACGGCCCCACAACCAGCAGGCCCAGCGCGACCGCGCCCGCGAAGCCCGCGATCGCGAGGATCGTGATGCGAATCGCACGCGCGAATGCGTCGTGGCCGGCGGTCGCCTCCAGCCCCGTCAGATGCGGCAGCAGCGATGTCTGGATCGCCTGGAAGAGCTGCAGCGGCGCACGCGCGATCAGCAGCACGTTGAACACGATGCCGGCCAGCGCGCCGTTGTGGGCGGTCGCATCGACGGTCAGCACAGCCGCGTTCAACAGCGTCTGCTCGGAGAGCATGATGCTCGAGACCCACACGGCGAATCCGCCGCCCCGGCGCAGCGACAGGTCGTTGTGCGCCGCCGTCTCCTGAACGCCCTCTGTCCCCGGCCCGGCGAGCGCCGCGTCCGCCTCATCGACCGTTATCGGAGCCCCGCCGACGCGTGCCCCGTCCGTGGCTGCCTCGGGGCGCCGGTCGCGCCGCGTGCGCGCGAACGCCACCGGCACAACGACAAGCGAGACGAACGGCGCGGCCGCGATGCCGAGCGCCACGGCGGTCTGCCCGCTGGCGATGCCGAGCGCCACGGCGACGGCGAAGCTGATGCGCGAGGTGGACTCCATCAGCACCAGCCCCCCGAACAGACCAAAGCGCTGGTGGCCTGCCAGCCAGCCGCGCGCGAAGTAGCTCGCCGCGTAGGCGAGCGTGCCGATCACCAGCACGTAATAGAGCGCGCTCTGGTACTGGAAGACGTGGTCGACCAGCTCGCCGTGCAGCGCCAGCGCGACGACGAGGAAGATCAGCGCGAAGCTCGCCTGGATCAGGATCGGCACCCGCAACGTGTGCTCCGCGTGCCCGCGTGCGCGGCGTTCGGCGATCGTGCGCGAGAGCAGCTGTTCGATCGGCCTGTAGATCACTGAGATGATCACGAACATCACCGACCACAGGACGTCGAGCAGCTTCGCTGATTCTTCGCCCAGCACATGGCTCGCGATCGAGAAATAGGCGAATGTCAGAAGGCCCGTGGAGGCGATCCCGATGGACAGGATCCGCGCTCCCGAGCCGTAGCCGGCGGAACGCTCTCCTGCAGCGTGCGGCCCGCTCCGCGCGTCCTCGCCCCGCTTGCCCAGCGTCCCCCCGGCGGGCGGCTCAGAGGCGGACAAGTAACAGCGTCCAGGGGAACGGCGAGCGCACCGCGACGACCTCGCCGTGACGGGAGAGGAGCTTGACGAATGAGCCTCTGGACCAGTGGTTGAGGTGCCCCGGCGTGTTGCCGAGCGCCGGCCAGTAGGCTCCGCGCGCGATGTTCAGCGTGCGCCACAGCGGCTCGCGCGGAACCGAGACGAGCAGGTGGCGCTGCGCGCAGCGCGCCATCTCGGAGATCGTGCGCTGCGGGTCGGGCACGTGCTCGAGCACCTCGATCGCGCTCGCCAGATCGAACTCGTCTGCCGAGAACGGCAGCTTCGAGGCCTCCATAACGCGGTACTCGAGGTTCGGCGCCTGGCGCTCGGCCCAGCCCGCCTGGATCGAGTCCTCCTCGAGGTCGATCCCCACCACGCGTGGCGGCGCGGCCGGGTCGCGCTCGGCCAGTCGTTGCGCCCAGCGGTGCACGAGCACGCCCTCACCACAGCCGACGTCGAGCATCGAGCGCGGAGCCGCCAGCTCGAACAGCTCGTCGAGCGCGCGCTCGAAGCCGGCCATCAGACGGCGCACCACCGGGTTGCCCGACCCGTACTTGTCATAGCTGTTGCCCGTGACCACACCCGCCTCGGAGACGGTGACGCCGCTCACAGCTGCACCGTCTCGCGCTGCTCGCTGGACTCGTAGTGCGATGGCTCGACACCCAGCTGCAGCTCGATCCGGCGCACCCGCTCGAAGGTGCGCTGTGTCATCACACGCTGCGCGGCGAGCAGGTCGCCGATCACGCCGAGCGCCCACAGCACGACGGCCGCGATGAACAGCACCGCGCCGAGGATCAGCGACTGCACGTGGCCCTTGCCATTGCCTTCCGCGTAGGCGACGACGAAGCGCATCCAAACCCCGGCGTCCGCGTGTGTGCTCCTT
>JBOGXX010000142.1:0-16081 GCA_050696475.1 Solirubrobacteraceae bacterium
ACGCACGACGTCGGCGCTGGTCGAGGGCTACCGATCCTCGTTCCTGACAAGGACGCAGGATGCGTCGCGTGTTCTTCACGCGAGTGCGCGAGGAGTCAGGGACGAGGAGACTAGCCCTTCGGGTACCAGCCGCGGCCTTTCTTCTCTACCTTCTTTTCCTGCTCGAGACCGGGCAGCACGCGGTAGAGGTAGTTCTGCTTGATGCCCATCTTGGCGGCGAGCTCGGGGATCGTGATGCCCGGCTGTCCCTGCACGAACGAACGCGCCTCAGCGGCACGCGTGCCGCTGCCTTTGCGCCTGCCCGCGCGCCGTTTGGCCGGGCGACCGGGTTTTCCGGTGGCTTTACGGGCCGCGGCGGTTGCGGTTGCGCGAGGGGACGCTGCTTTTTTGGCTTTGCTGGAGCCGCGGGGACGTCCCGGGCCGCGCCGCCCGCTGGTCACTGTGGCAACGGCCGAGGCGACTGAGCCACCGACGCCGGCGAGCGCCGCGGCGGCGGCCTCCAGGCGGGTGTACTCGTCGACCAAGGGCTTGAGCTCTTTCAGGCGGCTTGTGATCTCTTGGCGCTTCTCGTCAAGGAAGTCGGTCACGATTTGATCCTCTTCACTAGTGTCGATGCGGTTTGGACTCACATCAGAGTTGGTTCACCTTACACTAGTTGCGTTCGGTAACCAGCTCCATGTGCGCACGGAGACGCTCAAGCGTGCGGTTTGCCTCTCGTTCGGGGATGCCGCCCACCAGTGCACGGCTGACGAGCGCTCCAACCGGTCCCAGGGGCGTGCTGAACTCGTTGCGGTAGTCAAAGCGGGTAGCACCCTCGCCGGTGTCCTCGAGGATGTATTCGCTATGCGCACGGGAGCGGGCAGGACCGCGACCGTCCCACACTGCCAGCGCTGCCTCGCGGCACTCGACCAGTTCCCAGTGAACCTCGAGGCTGACTCCGCGCAGGTGTATCTGCTGGTCCATGCGGTAGCCGACCGTCGGCGGCCCGTCATCGGCGTGCACCAGCTTGCGGTGAATCGTGACCCACTCATGCAGGCAAGCCGAGTCCATCACCACCTCCCACACCTGGGCGGGCGTCGCTGCTATGAGGATCGAGGCTTCGACGAGGCTCATGAGAGGCGCGGCCGCCGCGGGCGACTGCATAACCGTAGCCGCTGGACCCTCACCGTGCGGCGAGCGGCTCGAACGACTCCCATTCGGCCAGCGCGTGTTCCACCGAGGACTCAAACGAGTGCAGGCGCACGCCCAGCAGCTCGGCCGCGTGGTCCTCGGCCGGCAGCAGATCGCCCTGCAGCCCCTCCATCAAGGGCACAACGAGCTCGGGGTCCTCGCCGGCGATGGCGGCTGCCACCCGCGCGGTGATCGCTGTCAAATTCACTCCCAAGCTGAGAGCTGGACGGTTGATGAGCATCAGCTCGGCGATGTTGGTGAGCATTTCGCCGTAGGTCAGCACGTCTGGACCGCCGATGTCCAGCGAGCGCGCGGAGACTGTAGTTGTGGCGCACGCTGCGAGCATGGCGGTCACGTCTCTCACATCGATCGGCTGGGTGCGGTAGCGCCGCCAGGAGGGAAGGGCGAGCACGGGCAGTCGCTCGAGCAGGCGCACGAGCAGGCGGAAGGAGCGCGAGCGCGCGCCGACGACGATCGATGCGCGCAGCGACAGCGAGTCGGGCACGGCGCTCAGCAGCACCCGCTCGACGTGCTCGCGGCTGGTCAGATGGCGCGAGATCCGCGCGCGCTTGCAGACGTCGAGCCCGGCACCAGCATCTGGGCGCGGCATCAGCCCACCGAGGAACACGATCCGGCGCACACCTGCCGGCGCTGCTGCGGCGGCGAAGCGCTCGGCTGCCATCGACTCGCGCTCCTGGAAGGACGGCACGCGGCCCTCCGAGCGCTCCATCGAGTGGATCAGGTAATAGGCGACCTCCACCCCGTGGAGCGCCTTTGCGAGCCCATCAGCGGTGAGCGCGTCCCCGCTCGCCACCTCGACACCGTCTCCGCCGCCGGTGCGCTCGAGGGCGACGCGCACGCGTTCGGGGTCGCGGCCGAACGCGCGAACACGGTGTCCGCGGGCGGTCAGCTCCGGGATCAGCAGCGAGCCGACGAAGCCGCTTGCGCCCGTGACGAGAATGCGCATGTGGGCAGATGATGACGTGATGCGGCGCGTGGCTCGGAGAACGCTCGGAAAATGCGGCGACTTCGCCGCGATTGTCACAGGAACGTGACTAGTTGCAGGCTAATTCCGGGTAGGAACGGAATTGTCTGCGATTTGCGGGGTGCGGCTGAAGGCGCCCTTGAGCGGTCGGCGGATTGGTGCTTTGATCGCCGCCGTCCACTCAATTCGATCGACACGCGGGGGTAGTTGCCGTGCCGGCAATGCAGAGTAGGCGCGTGCCCAAACGCGCCGCCAAGAAGGTCAGCTGCGAGGGGTGCTACTTCCGCGTCAACCTGCTGTGCGCGCTGGAGCTGTCGGAGCCGTGCGCGACGTTTCGACCGAATGAGGCGCAGTTGAAACCGCCGCAGCAGCTGCGGTTCGTGTTCCGCCAGGAGCGCGCTACGCGTGCGGCGTGGGCGTTTCCCTCCGCTCAGGAGCAGGCGGCGCTGCACACATAGGCGATAGCGGGCACCGCCGTGCGGGTATATTGACGTAGGATCTGCAAGCTTTCGGCGGAGGTGTGGCAATGGCAGCGAAGGACAAACTCGGTAAGGCCGGAAATGCCGCGCGCCAGGCGCAGCAGAGTCGGTACCTCCAGCGTCTGCTGGAAGACGACGATCTGCGCGCGAACCTGACGGCGGCCTATGGCGCGGCGCGCGGCGCCTACGGTCGTATGAGCAACGGCAAGCCGGCCACGCAGGTGCTCCTGCGCGACCGCAAGCTGCAGCGCGAACTGAAGGAAGCGGCGAACTCGCTGCGCGAAGCGAGCAGCTCGCTGCGCGAGCCGCCGACCGTCAGCCGTCGTCGTCGTGGCGTCGGTCGGTCGCTGATCGTGCTGGCGATCGGCGGCGTGCTTGCCGTGGCTCTCAACGAGAGCCTGCGCACGAAGGTGCTGGACCTCCTGTTCGGCGCCGAGGAGGAGTTCGACTACAGCTCGACCACCGCTCCCGAGACGCCTGCGCCCGCCGGCGTGGCCGGCGGCTGATCGACAAACACGCTGAGGCGATGATGAATCCGGTGGATGCCGCCGCCGCGGTCGATGGCCCTGCCGCTCAGCCGGAGCGCGAACGGGCCCGCCCGGGCGACGGCGGCGGTTCGGCGCGCTCGCTGTCGGGGGAGAAGGCTCAGCGGATCATCGACGCCATGCGCTCGAGCGTCGCCCAGCGCGGCACCGCGGGATCGACGTTCGACGTGGTCTCGCGCGAGGCGGGTGTGTCGAGGGGCCTGCTGCACTACTACTTCGGCACGAAGGAGCAGCTGCTGGCGGAGGCTGTACGCCGCGACTGCCAGCTGCGCCTGGAGCGGCTTCAGAGGCAGCTGTCAGCCGCGACGACCGCAGATGACTTCATCGCGCTGATGGCCCGGAGCCTCCAGGACACGATGAGAGAGGACCCTGAGTTCGTGACGCTCGTGTTCGAGCTGTTCACGCTCTCGCGTCGCAACGCTGAGATCGCGATCGAGTACGAAGGGGTGATGCGCAGCACGCGCGAGCGGGTTGCGGAAATGCTCGCGGCGGCGCAGGAGGACGGTGTGCTGCACCTGCATGCCGAGCCGGACGCCGTTGCGGAGGTGCTGTTCTCGCTCGGCGACGGCTTCGCGCTGCGCATGCTCACCGAGCCGCGCCGGGACTTCACCGCGACGATCCGCGCCGGCATCGCCTGTGCGCGATCGTTGCTGACCGATTGACACACCTATAATCGGCGCCAATGCCGATCTATGAGTACAGACGCCCGGACGGCACGACGTTCGAGATTCAGCAGTCCTTCAGCGATGACCCGCTGAAGGTCGATCCGGACACGCGCGTGCCCGTGGAGCGCGTGCTCCACGCTCCGGCTGTGCACTTCAAGGGCAAGGGCTTCTACAACACAGACTACGGAACGCGCAATCGCCAACGCGAGACCGCCGCGGCGGCGGCTGAGAAGAAGTCCTCATCGTCGGAGAAGCCCGCGGCTGAGAAGGCCCGCAGCGGCGGCGAGAAGCCCTCGTCCTCGGCGGACTCCTCATCCGCGTCCTCTGGCGCAAAGAGCGACAGCAAGAAAGGCACCTCCGGCTCGGGTGACTCCCAGCCGGTGGCCGCCAAGGGTTGAGTCGAACTCAGTTGAGGTTGACGATCGGCCCGCCGGGGTTGCTCGGCGCGACGGCGAGGTCGGCTGGCTGCTCGGGCGCACGCGCGGCGCGTACCGCCGTCCGCTGGCCGCGTTTGCGCGGGCGCCACACGCGGACGTACTGAGCGCCGACGTAGGAGCCGAGCACGAGCAGCAGCGCGATTGCCTGGCCGATGAAGGTCTCCCAGTTGGGGAACAGGCTGAACCACGTGCCCATCCAGCCGGGGATCTCCAGCCCGCTCACCGGAGTGCTGCCGATCCAGCCGGCGAGCTGCATCTCGTTGACCTCCTCGCCGACAGAGACGACGAGCACCGACAGCAGCATGACGCCGGTGATGATCAGCAGACGCTTGTAGGGCAGGCGCTGGTGCAGGCCGAAGGTGAGCATGCCGGCGGCGGCCGTGAACAGCAGCCCGATCGTGACGCCCTCGAGCACGACGCTCGCGCCGTAGAGCTCGCGCAGGTTCTGCAGGAAGATCACGACCTCGAAGCACTCGCGGTAGACGGAGGTGAAGCCGAGCAGCGCGAGGCCCGCCAGCATGCGACGTTTGGCGATCTCGCCGCCGCCCACCCCTGCTGAAAGCAGGCTGCGGCGGCGCTTGTGGTGGTTTGAGATCCAGCCGGTCCAGTAGACCTTGTGGAAGAACCAGTTCATCACGATCAGCAGCACGATCAGCGACGGCAGACCGGTGGCGGCCTGCACGTCGAACTCGCCGCCGTGGAACTGGCCGATGAACCACACCACCAAGAACCAGGTGCCGACGCCGGCGGCGAGCGCGCTGGCTCCGCCGGCGACCACCGGCTTGCGGTAGATGCGGTTGCCGCCGAGGAAGCTGGCGGTCACGGCGGCGAGAACGAGAATCGTCTCCAGTCCCTCACGCAGCACCAGGATGGCGCTGTTGATCACAACCGTGGTGTGGCTCAGCCGGTGCCCGGCGGGCAGTTCCGTTGGGTTGGTGGTGCCGCCCTGTGCATGCCAGCTGAGCACGACCGCGACGACGGCGACGGCGAGCACGACGGCCGTCCACACGTAGAAGCTGAGGCGCTCGTTGAATCGCTTGGAGACGACCCTCGCGGGACGGTCTGCGCCCTCAGGGGGCTGTTCCTGCGCCAGCTGATTCTGCGCCATCTGAAGCTGCTCCCGGTAATCCGACCGTCGTACTCGGTTATCGTCGAACGCGAAGGCTAACACGGTTTAGGGTGCCCTAATAGCGCCTTCCCAAACGGCGGTGCGCGGGCGGGCTCGTCAGACGGCGCTGCGGCGCGTCAGCCGCTCATGAACCGAGCGACGTCGGCCTTGCGCGCTTCTTCTGAGATGGTGAGGCCTTCTTCGCCGCTCGCCAGCGTGATCTGGCCGGTGGGCGCCAGCACGCGGGTGGGCGGCGTGCCGGTGATGGCGAGCGAGGCGAACATGGCGAGCAGTTCGGGGCCGCTCATGTCGGAGATGAGCGCGGGCGGTGCGTGCCAGGCGATCCACGGCAGGCGGAAGAAGCTGGAGACCGACAGCAGCCGGTTTCTCATGTCGTTGAACAGGGCTTGCTGGTGTTCCTCGCGCTGGATGTCGGTCTCCTCGGGCGCGCAGAGATTCTCGCGGGTGCGAGCAATGGCCAGCGCTTCCTTGCCGTCGATGTGGTGTGTGCCGGCCTTCAGGCGCAGCGTGAAGCCACCGTCGGCGCTACCGCCGTCGAGCTTGGAGACGATGCAGCCCCCGGTATAGGTGACGCCGCCCATGGCATCGATCAGCTGGGGGAAGTTTTCGAAGTTGACTTCGACGACGTGGTTGATGGGAATGCCGAGCCAGCTCTTGATCACCGACACGGACTCGCCGGGGCCGCCGTACTCGTGCGCGGCGTTGACCTTCTCGAGGCCGTGACCGGGAACTTCCACGACGGTGTCGCGCGGAATCGACAGGCGCGCCGCGTGTCCGGCGCCGGTGCGGATCAGCATGATCGTGTCCGAGCGCCCGTAGCCGGTGGTTTCGGCGCCGGGTTCCTTGCTGTTCTTCTGGCGGCGGTCGGAGCCGAGCACGAGGATGTTGTTGGCGGAGGTGAGGGTGTTGCCCGTGTGGTCGAGCACGCCGGCCACGTTGCCGGGCAGCGGCGTGCGCTCGAGGTGCGAGCTGACCAGGAACAGCAGGAGCGAGAGCAGCAGCCAGCCGACGATGAGCCCGACGAGCGAAAGCAGGATGCGCTTGGGTCTGGCCCAGCGCCGCCAGCGCGAGGGGGCGGCCGCGGATGGAGTGCCCGCTCGTCCGTCGCCGCCAGGGCGTCCGTTGGCGGGCCCGCCGGTCAGCCGCTCGGGCTGCACCTGCCCCTGTTCCCTGCGGTGAGGCAATCGCGGGGTCGCGCGATAGCGCGTGTACTGCGGCTGCTGGTCACGGTCGTTGGGCATCGAGGTCAGGACCCTATATTTGCGAGATGACCTCCCCGCAGGCGCCGGTCGGTCGCCTCGCAGTATGTGCGACCCCGATCGGCAACCTGGAGGACGTGACGATCCGCGTCCTGGATGCGCTGCGTGCGGCGGACTTGGTCGCGTGCGAGGACACGCGCCACACGCGAGCGTTGCTGGCGCGGCACGGCATCTCCGCGCGCGCGGTCAGCCTTCACGAGCACAACGAACGTTCCCGCGCAAGCGAGCTCCTGGAGCGGATGCGCTCCGGCGCGACGGTGGCGCTGGTCTGCGACGCGGGCACGCCGCTGGTCTCCGATCCCGGCTTCACGCTGGTGCGTGCCTGCGTCCAGGCGGGGATCGAGGTGCAGGCGCTGCCGGGACCGAGCGCGGTGCTGGCCGCGCTGGTGGTCTCCGGTCTGCCGTGCGAGCGCTGGCGCTACGTGGGCTTCCTGCCGCGCGCTCGCGGCCAGCTCGGCGAGCTGCTGGCTGGTGCGACCGACACGCTGGTGGCATTCGAGTCGCCGGCGCGTCTCGCAGGCACGCTGGAGCAGCTCGCCGCACAGGACCCGGCACGGCCGGTGGCGGTGTGCAGGGAGCTGACGAAGCTGCACGAGGAAGTACGTCGCGGAGCGGCCTCGGAGCTGGCCGTTCACTACCGCCAGCAGCCGGCGCGCGGCGAGGTTGCGCTGGTGGTGGGGGCGGCGCAGGCGGGGCGTGCGCCGCTGCAGGGCGCGTTGGCTGCGGTGCGCGAGCTGATCGACGCGGGCGCCAAGCCGCGGTCGGCTGCGGCGGCCGTCGCGAAGCTCACCGGGCTGCGGGCCAACGAGCTGTATCGGGAGATCACCAAGCTGTAGCGTGAGAGTGCCCGTGTCCTTCTACGTAACCACGCCCATCTACTACGTCAACGCGGCCCCGCACCTGGGCCACGCCTACACGACGATCGCTGCGGATGTGATGGCGAGACACCACCGCCAGCGCGGCGAGGAGGTGTTCTTCCTGACGGGCACGGACGAGCACGGGGAGCCGGTGGCGGATGCGGCGCACGCACTGGGCATCGAGCCGCAGGAGCTGGCGGACCGCAATGCGCAGCGATTCAAGGCGCTGGCCCCCCAGCTGTCGGCGACGAACGACTTCTTCATCCGCACCACCGATCCTCAACACGAAGCGATGGTGCAGGAGTTGCTGGCGCAGGTGCACGCGAACGGTTTCGTATACGAGGGCACATACGAGGGCTGGTACTGCCCCCGCTGCGCGGACTTCAAGGCGGATAACGAGATCGATGAGGGAAATCGCTGCCCGATTCACCACATCGAGCTGACGCGCGAGCAGGAGGAGAACTACTTCTTCAAGCTGTCCGCCTTCCAGGAGCGGCTGGAGGCGCTGTATGCGGAGCGCGAGGAGTTCGTGATCCCGCGCACCCGTTACAACGAGGCGCTCTCCTTCATCCGCTCAGGATTGCGCGACGTGCCGCTGACGCGTCACAAGCTCTCATGGGGCGTTCCGGTCCCGTGGGATCACGAGCACGTCTTCTACGTGTGGTTCGACGCGCTGCTCAACTACTACTCAGCGCTCTCCTACGCACCGGCGCCGGCAGGGGTGACGGCGGCGGACGGTGGGCTGACAGAGCGCTTTTGGCCGCCGATCTATCACCTGATCGGCAAGGACATCCTGCGCTTTCACACCGTCTACTGGCCGGCGCTGCTGATGGCGGCGGAGCTGGAGATCCCGCAGCACGTGTTCGTGCACGGGTTCCTGCTGATGGACGGCGAGAAGATGAGCAAGTCGCTGGGCAACGTGTTGGACCCGTTTGCGGTGATCGAGCGCTACGGACCGGACGCGCTGCGCTTCTACCTACTGCGCGACGTGCCGTTCGGGCAGGACGGGTCGGTGTCGACGGCGGCGTTCGAGCTGCGCTACGAGAGCGAGCTGGCCAACGAGCTCGGCAACCTGGTCAGCCGGACGATCGCGATGGTGCACCGCTACCGCGGGGGCGTCGCGCCGGCGGTGGCGCTCGACCGCCGACTGGACGATGACTTCGCGCAGCTGGCACAGGAGGTGGAAGGCATGATCGACCGCGCCGAGCTGACCGGCGCGCTGGACGCCGTCTGGCAACGGGTGCGACGGCTGAATCGCTACGTGGAGGAATGCCAACCGTGGCAGCTGGCCAAAGACGATGCCCGCTCGCAGGAGCTCGACCGGGTGCTGGCGACGCTCGTGGCGGGTCTGCGCGTGCTGGGCGTGCTCCTCTATCCATACATGCCCTCCAGCGCTGAGAAGCTGCTTGCAGCGATCGGCTGCGAGCAGCGCTCGCTGGAGAGCGCGCGCTGGGACTGGGCGCACGCTCTCGGCCGGCCGATCGGCACGCTGGAGTCGCTTTTCCCGAAGTCCGCCTGACGCCGTGATCGACTCACACACCCATCTGCACCTGTGCGAGCAGCCGGCGGCGGAGCTCGTGGCGGAGGCTGACGCGGCGGGGGTGAGGCGAATGCTGACCGTGGGAATCGACGGCGCGTCCTGCCGCGCGGCGCTGGCGGCGGCGGAGGACTTCCCCCAGGTCTACGCGTCGGTCGGACGCCACCCGAGCGCGGCCAAAGGCTTCGATGACGCGGATTTGGCGGAGCTGCGCGCGCTGGCCTCCCACGAGCGTTGCGCGGCGATCGGGGAGACGGGAATGGACTTCTACCGCGACAGCGCGCCGGCGCGCGAGGACCAGCAGCGCGCGTTCGCGGCGCAGATCCAGCTCGCGCGCGAGACGGCCAAGCCGCTCGTCATCCACACGCGGGCCGCCGACCGGGACACGCTCGATCAGCTGGCCGTTGAAGCGGAGGGAGTGAGCGTGGTGATGCACTGCTTCTCGATGCCCGAGCGGCTGCAGGAGTGCCTGGAGCGCGGCTACATGATCTCGTTTGCGGGCAACGTCACGTATCCGAGCGCCGGCGAATTGGCAGACGCCGCCCGTCTGGTGCCGGAGGACGCGCTGCTGGTGGAGACGGATGCTCCCTACCTCACACCGCAGCTCCTGCGCAAGGAGCGCAATCGCCCGGCGTTCGTCGCGCACACGGCGGCCTTCCTGGCTGAGCTGCGCGGCGTGAGCGGGTACGAGCTCGATGCTGTGGTGTCGCGCAACGCGGCGCGCGTGTTCGGCTGGTTGTGAGCGCCTTGGCCGGCGAGGGTCCAGCCCGACCTGGGTCGCATCGCGCGGATCCGGCCCAGCCGAGCCTGCGTCGGATGCGCCGCTTCGACGTGCGGCCCGATCACGATCTGGGACAGAACTTCCTCGTCGATTCGAACATCCTCGGCGTGATCGATCGTGCGGCGCAGCTGGGGAGTCAGGACGTCGTGCTGGAGGTCGGCGGCGGCCTGGGCGTCCTGTCGGAGTACCTCGCCGAGCGCACCGCGCATGTCCACGTGGTGGAGATCGATGAGCGCCTGCGCGGGGCGCTCATCGATGCAACCGGCCGATACTCGAATGTGACGGTGCACTGGGCCGACGCGCTGACCATCGGCCTCGCGGCGCTTGATCCAGCGCCGACGAAGGTCGTGGCCAATCTCCCGTATGGGGTGGCGACAAGCGTGCTGCTGCGCTCGATCGAGGAGTTGCCAAGCGTGTCGGTGTGGGTGGCGATGGTGCAGCGGGAGGTCGGCGAGCGGCTCGCCGCGCAGCCGGCGGGGCGCCCACGGCGCGGCGCCTCGGGCACGGGCGCGTACGGCGCTCCGTCGGTGCTCGCTCAGCTGGAGTGCGACGTCGCGGTGCTGCGGGCGATCGCGCGAACGGTCTTTCACCCGGTCCCCAACGTCGACTCGGTGCTCTTGAGCATGCGCCGGCGCAAGGACACGTCAGCAGGGGGCGGGGCGGAGGGCGAGTCCGTCGGGTCTGGGCTGCGCTGGCTCGTGGCGGGTGGCTTCGCTCACCGGCGCAAGACGCTTGCGGGGTCGCTGGCGCTGTCCGGTGTTCCTCCGCGATCGCATCCGTCGGGGCCCGGGCGGGCACCCTCTCGCGCACAGGTGCGCGAGTCGCTGGTGGCTCTCGGTCAGCCGCCGGATGCGCGTGCCGAGCGTCTGGCCCCGGAGGAATTCAGGGCGCTTGCACGCATATTGCAGCTATGACAGCCGGGACCGGTCGAACGATCGGGCGCAACGACGCCTTTGCACCGGGGGTGCACCGCGCGCTCGCGCCGGCAAAGATCAACCTGGGGCTGTTCGTCGGCCCAGTGCGCGAGGGCGACGGCAGGCACGAGCTCGTGAGCGTGATGCAGTCGATCTCGCTCGCGGACGAGCTGACGCTGGAGAGCGCCGGCGCGGGCGCTGAGCGCGACGAGGTGGTGTGCCCGGGCGTGCCGGGCGAGCCGAGCGAGAACCTGGCCGGCGCCGCGCTTCGCGCGTTCCGCGCGAGCACCGGCTGGCAGGCGCCTGCGCTGCGGCTGAGCATCGTCAAGCGGATCCCCGTGGCGGCGGGCCTGGGTGGAGGCTCCGCCGACGCGGCTGCGGCGCTGCGCCTGGCCCGGCACGCTTCGGGGCTGGGGGACGAGCAGCTTCTGCGGACACTCGCGGGAGGGCTGGGAGCGGATGTTCCCGCACAGGTCTCGCCGGGGCGCTGGCTGGTCGGCGGCGCCGGCGAGCGCCTGCAGGAGCTCGCGCCGGCCAGCTCTCGGTTCGGCGTCCTGGTACTGGCTGCGGAGGTGATGCTGTCGACCGCGGCGGTCTACAGGGAGGCCGATCGACTGGGGCTGGCACGTACGCGGCCCGAGTTGAGCGTACGCGCCGCGGAGCTCCACTCCGCGCTGGAGCAAGGCGCGTCGCTGCCGGCGGCGGCGGAGCTGCTGCACAACGACCTCCAGCGCGCGGCGTTGTCGCTATGTCCGGAGATCGCGACCGCCCTGGAGCAGGTGCGCCGCGCGGGCGCGCAGCTTGCGCTGGTGAGCGGCTCGGGCCCCACGGTGATCGGTCTGTTTCCCCACCCCGGGCCTTCACCCGGTGGTGGTTTGGCCCTGGCAAGAGCCGCGGCTGAGAAGCTTTCCGGGCGCGTGCCGGCGCCGCTCTGCGCGGCGCCGATCGACGCTGCGTTCGCACGAGCGGCGAGCGACTGGCCCGTGCGTCACAATTCCCGCCAGGTCGATGACTAGGACGCAGATCAACGAGCTGGTTGCGCTGGGCGCGGGTGTGATCAGCCTCGGACTGTTCACGGGGTTGATTCTCGTTCCCGTGTGGTCGTCCTACTCGCGCGCATGGGAGCGGCTGGCAGCTACGGTGCTGTCGCTGTACGTGCTTGCGGTGCTGCTGGGCGTCGGGGTGGTCGGCGCGCTTGTAGCCGTCTACTACTGGGGCTGACTACGTGTCAGACCTCGCCGCGCTGGACGCGATCACCGAGGCGGTCGAGTCGGGGGCGGGTCTCCCGGAGGTCGTACGAGCCGCCGCTCGCGCGCTGGGGGCAAGCCTGGCAGTGACGGACGCGTGGGGCGCGACGCTGGCGGTGGCCGCGCGCTCGCCCGCGGAGGAGCGCTCGCTGCTGTCTCAGGGCGAGCGCGTGACCAGCGCACCGCTGCGCGTCGCGGACACCGTGGTGGGGACGCTTCACATGCGCGTCAAGACGGAGCCCGGCGGGTTGATGCGCAGGCTGCTGCTGACGATGATCGCCTCGGAGGTGGAGCGCGTGCGGGCACCAGAGCGCGTTTCCGAAACAGCGTCAGCGGATTTCCTGAGGGCGATCCTGCAGCGCGAGCTGACCGAGCGCGACGCGCTGCTGGAGCGCGCCAAAGAGCTCTCGTTGGCGATCGAGGACGGCGCCAGCATGATCGTCGCGCGCGCCCACCCGCAGACGCCCACCGACGAGGGTTGGCGCGGGCGCGTCCGCGCCGTCGTCGAGCGTGGCGCGCGCGCCGTGTCCAGCCGCTCCATCGCTGCCCTCTCCGAGCGCGAGGGGATCCCCGGCGCGGAGGTGCTGGTGCTGGTTCCCGGCGGCGACGAGACGAGCGCGGCGCGCGCGGCGCAGGCGATTCTCAACGAGCTGGAAGCGAGCCTCCCAGGCTACGTGCTCGCGCTGGGGCGCAGCCGCATCACGGAAGACCCCTCCGAGCTACCCCGCGCGGCCAGCGAGGCGCTGCTGGCCGCAAACGTGGCCCAGGGATCGAGCGACGGCGCCGCATTGGCGTTCGAGGAGACCGGCGCCTATCGCCTGCTGCTGTCGGCGATGAGCGAGAACCCGAGCGAGCTGCAGCGCTTCTATGCCGAGACGGTGGAGCCGCTGGTCGCATACGACGAGCAGTACGAGACCGACCTGGTGCGGACTCTGGAGACCTTCCTCGAGGCTGACGGCAACGTGGCTGGGACCGCCCAGCGTCTCTTCACCCACCGCCATACCGTCTACTACCGCCTGGAGCGCGTGCGCGAGCTCTGCGGCCTGGATGTCGGCTCGAGCGACGGCCGCGAGAAGCTCAGCCTCGGTTTGAAGGCGATGCGGGTGCTGGGCATCGCCGCCGCGGGCGGTCCGGCGCTGGAGACAGGGGCACAAGCCGGCCGCGTGCCGCGGCGCTCGGGTGGACGGCGCGGCTAGCGCCAGCCGGCCTCCCTAGAAGCGTCGCACGCCGAACTCGATCGCATACGTGGCGCCCGCGCCGCTGGAGCTGAGAATCGTGGGCACAGCCGGCGTCACCGCCACGCCCGCGTCACGGTAGACGCCGCTGAGCATGATTTCGCGATGCGGCGGGGAGGCCATCCATTCAGCGACGATGTGCGCCGGCGTGGTGAAGTTCCCGGTGCCCCATGCGATGTTCTGACCGACTGAGAACTCCGCGGCGTGGGCGGGGTAGCGCGTGACCGCCACCAGCGACAGGGGCGTCTGTCCGGTGGGGCGCAGGTCGGAGAAGTAATCACGGTCGACCATCGTGGTCACCTGGCTGCGGGCCACGCGGCCCAGTTCGTGGTTCGCGCGCAGCGGGCGTAGCCGGCGCGTGCGCCGCATCCGGTTGACCAGGCAGAGCGTGGCGGCGTCGGCGGTGAGCATGTTGGTCGCGTTCGGATGGACGTTCACGCCGGCGCAGGCAGTGGAGGCCGCCGCGCCCGGCACCGCGTCTGTGGCGAGCGCACCGGCACACGTCAACACGACCGCCACCAGCGACGCGCCCAGTGCTCTCCCGCCTGTTGTCCTCGCGTCCGGCAAGCGCAAGAATCCTTGCAGGCCGGCAGGATGAATGTGTTGCTGCACGGTAATCCCCAGCAAATCCCCAGGTATTTCCCGGCGCGCGGCGGCGCAGCTTCGCGTGCGACGATGTGGGTCCCTGGGGAGTGGGGTAATAGGCAGCCCGGAAGACTTTGGCTCTTCAAGTCCTGGTTCGAGCCCAGGCTCCCCAGCTCTGCTCGGCGCCACGGGCGCGGCACCCGCCCCCAACGCGCGGCACGGACACCTGCCCGCCCTGGAATAGCATTGCTCGGGTGAGCGCCCCCACCGTTCTGATTCTCGCGGCAGGGCAGGGCACCCGGATGCGCTCGCAGACGCCGAAGGCCCTGCACCAGCTGTGCGGGCGGCCGATGGTCCTGTGGCCGGTGTTCGCGGCCCTGGACGCGGGCGCAGGCCGCGTCGTGGTGGTGGACTCGCCGGCGCGGGCGCTGGAGGCGGTCCTGCCGGAGGGCGTCGAGTTGGCGGTCCAGGAGCGCCCGGACGGCACGGGCGGCGCCACGCTCGCCGCGCTGGCAGCGCTGGGTGAGAAGCTGGACCTGGCCCAGCCGGTGGTGGTGCTGGCGGGAGACGTGCCGCTGCTCACGGCGGCCGCGGTCACAGAGCTCGTGCGCGCGCACGCGGACAGCGGCGCCGCGGCGACGATGGCGAGCACGATCCTGGAGGACCCGTCTGGCTACGGACGCGTGGTGCGCGACTCCAGCGGTGGCGTGCTGCGGGTGGTGGAGACCAAGAAGCAGGGCGACTCCACGCAGGCGGAGTGCGAGATATGCGAGGTCAACACGGGCATCTTCAGCTTCGACGCCAGCGCGCTGCGCGGCGTGCTGCCGCGGCTGAGCACGGACAACGCGCAGCACGAGCGCTACCTACCGCAGACGCTCGAGCTGCTGCAGGCCGACGGCGCGAAGATCGCAGCGCATCTGGTCGAGGACCAGCGGCTGGTGCTGGGCGTCAACGACCGCGCGGGGCTGGCGCGCGTGCGCGCGATTGCCCAGCGGGCGATCCACGAGCGCCACATGCAGGCCGGCGTGGGCATCCTCGACCCGGCCGCGACGGTGATCGACGTGGACGTTCAGATCGGCGAGGACACCGTGATCGAGCCGTTCACGACGATCCGCGGCGCCACGCGGATCGGCCGCGGGTGCATGATCCGCCACTCCTACCTGCTGGACTGCGTGCTGGAGGACGGGGCGAGCGTGGGGCCGTTCGGCTACCTGCGTCCCGGCACGGTCCTGCGCGCGGGCTCACGGGTGGGCACGTTCGTTGAGGTGAAGAACTCGGACATCGGCGCCGGCACGAGGGTGCCGCACCTGTCCTACATCGGCGACGCAGACGTGGGCGAGGGCACGAACCTGGGTGCGGCTACGATCACGGCCAACTACGACGGGCGCGCCAAGCACCGCACCACCGTGGGCAAGGGCGTGCGCACGGGCGTGGACACGACGCTGGTGGCGCCGGTGAGCGTCGGCGACGGCGCGTACACGGGTGCCGGATCGGTGATCGTCGAGGATGTGCCGCAGGGCGCCCTGGGCATAGCGCGCGAGCGCCAGAGCAACGTCGAGGGCTACGCGGAGCGCGAGGATGACTGATCAGACAAGGGCGTTTACACTGCCAGGCGAGATGAGTGCGATCGACACCCGCACCGACTACTCGCGGGCGAGCCTGCCGATCGATTACAACAAGCGCCTGATGCTGTTCAGCGGGCGTGCCAACAGGCAGCTGGCGACAGACATCGCCGAGAAGCTGGGGGTGGACCTGGGCCCGGTGGAGCTGAAGACGTTCTCCGGCGGCGAGGTGTACTGCCGCTACGAGGACTCGATCCGCGGCGCGGATGTGTTCATCGTTCAGCCGACCAGCGGCAACCCGCAGGAGGGCGTCACGGCGAACGACTCGCTGATGGAGCTGCTGTTCATGATCGACGCCGCCGTGGGCGCCTCGGCGCACCGCGTGATCGCCGTCACCCCGTGGTTCGGTTACTCGCGCCAGGACAAGAAGTCCGCGCCGCGCGAGCCGATCTCCGCGCGTCTGGTGGCGCGCATGCTGGAGGCGGCAGGTGCGGATCGGGTGCTGACGATGGATCTACACGCGGGTCAGATCCAGGGTTTCTTCCAGATCCCGGTCGATCACATGACGGCGCTGTTCATGCTCACGCAGTACTTCACCGACCTGGGGCTCCCCGATCTGGTGGTGGTCGCGCCGGACGCGGGCAGGGTGAAGCTGAACAAGAACTTCGCCTCGAAGATCGGCGCGGAGCTGGCG
>JBOGXX010000143.1:0-4869 GCA_050696475.1 Solirubrobacteraceae bacterium
CCCCGCGGTCGATACGGGCGGCGGTGATCGTCGCAGGCGTCGGTCTGGTGGCGCTGGCGGTTGCGGCGGGCCTGACGCTCGAGAACGCGCACTACGCTCACGGCGCGCCAGTGCCGTTCGGCTTCGAGTACCGCGACCTCTACCGCGTGGCGCCCGAACCGCACGGTTACGTGAGGGTGCAGAGCCGCTGGCCAAACGGCGAGTTGAAGTACTCCTACGCCGTGGACCCGCTGCGGCTGCCGTCGCACGCGGGCGGGTTGACGGCTGAGATGCCGTTGTATGCGACGAGCTACGTGAAGGCGTTGAGCAGGCGTTACAGCGACTTTGCGCTGAGCGGCGAGGGCAGATCGAGGATCAACAACACGTTGAGCGGCTACCAGGTTGCCTACTCGGCGGTCATCGACGGCGAGCAGATGTACGGACGTGACATCCTGATGGTGCCGGAAGGAAGCGGCGTGCGCGATGGCGTGGTGATCAGGATACTCGCGGCGAAGAGCGCCAACGCACAGGTGACCTCGCCACTGGAAGTGGCGCAGGCGGGCATCCTGCTGCGGCCGCTGAAGACGTTCTCGTTCAGTTAGCCGCGTGGGCGCGAGGGGACTTCTGGCGTGACGGACAGACTGCTGCTGTGGGACTTCGACGGAACGCTGGCGTTCCGCGAGGGGCTGTGGTCGGGGTGCGTGATGGAGGTCTTGGACGTGCTCGTGCCGGGGCATGCGATCGCGCTGGACGACGTCCGCGCGGGGCTCAGCAAGGCCTTTCCGTGGCATCGGCCGGACGAGCGCCATCCACATCCGGGCGACGCAGAGCGGAGCTTTCCGATCTGGTTGCCGGCATGGGTCTCGCGTCACGCGTGGATCAGGTGTTCACGTCGGCGCTGGTCGGCTGGGAGAAGCCGAACCGGCGCGTCTTCGAGCACGTGCTGGCGAGCTACGGCGAGCCGGAACAGGCGTGGATGGTGGGCGATAACCCCGTGGCGGACGTGGCGGGCGCCGAAGCGGTGGGTCTGCAGGCGATCCTGGTGCGCGGGCCGCGGCGACGGACTGCTGGCCTGCAGGCGCGCGGGCTGGTGGAGGCCGCGAGGATGGTCGTGGCCTGTGGGCGTGCAGATAACGGTTCCAGGCGCCCAAAGGCGCTCAGATCACCTGAGCGAACCGCGACGGCCGAGCCGGCGGGCGCGTCGGAGCCCACGAACCGGCGCTGATGCGCTTTGCGCGAGCGAGCTGTCGCTGCCGGCTTCAACGGGGGCTTGCACTCCGCCGGTATCAGGCGTCGTCGACGTCGCGGCGGCTGGCACTCCGCCACCACCGGTCGGCGTGGCGGGGGCTGGCACTCCGCCGCTGCCAGGCGTCGCCGGCGTGCCGGCATCGCCCTGCGTTTCGCTGGACGGCGTCTCGGTTTCGGGCAAGCTGACAGGTGCCGTTTCGACGGTGGTGGGCGCTGGAGCGGGCGTCGGCACGGAAGTCGGGGCCGGGGACGTCGTGCTTGTTGGCGTCGCTGCAGCGGTGGTTGGCGTCGCTGTAGCGGTGCTTGGCGTTTCAGTGGCGGTGGTGGGCAGCGTGGTAGTTGCCGTCGTGACCTCAGTGACCTCGGTGGTCGCCTGGGGGTTGGCGGGGGTGTTGGGCGCGGGGACGGCAGTTGTGTTGGTGGCGGCGGTTGTGGTCGCGGCGGCGGTCGTGCTCGGGCTCGCGCTCTTGGGGGGCTTAGGGCTCTTGGAGGTGGCCCGCGAGTGCCGGCTCGCCAGGCGTGCAGCGGTTGTGCTGAGGGTGACAGGCTGCGAGGACTGGCGGACGACAACCGGCGCCTGGCTGCCCACGGCGCCTGTGGAAACGGCGGCGGCGACGGGCGCGTGCCGGTGATGGTGCACGGCGACTGCGTTGTCGGCGGCAACAGCCCCGGCCGTGACGATTGCGGCTGCGGCCAGCCCGGCGACGGCCTTGGTGGCGAGCGCACCGGCGCCGGCGGTGACGAGACCGCCCGCCATCCCTCCGCCGCCCGTGGTCGCGGCTCCGGCAGCGGCCGTGGCGCCGACGGTCGCTCCAGCACCGCCCGCCACATGTGCGCCACCGGCGGAGGCGGTGGAGCCGAGCTTGGCGAACAGCAGCTTCTTGACGATCAGCAGCGGCGCGACGGGCAGAATCAGCGCGAGCGCGTGGTTGTTGACCTTGAGCTGCTTCTTGAACGAGGCACAGCGCTCGCAGCTGCGAACGTGCCGGCGGGCGGGCGTGCTGAGCTTCGCGAGCCCCTCGGCGACGGTACCGAGCTCCAGGCGAACCTCGTCGCAGCTGAGGTTGCGCGCCTCGGCAGCCTCGGCGAGTGAGATGCGGGCGCGGACAAGTAGCGACTTCACGGCCGGGATGGTGGTCTCCATCGCGTGTGCGATCTGATCGTAGGACATGGCATCGATCTCGCGAAGCAGGAGCGCCGTGCGCTGGCTCTCTGGCAGCTGGTGCACGTCGTCGATGAGTTCGCGGAAGCTCTCCCGACGCATGACCTTGTCACCGGTGGAGATGCCATGCTCGGCGTAGTGGACGTCCATTGAGTCCACGCCGACGGCGGAGGCGCGGCGCAGGTGGTTGAGCGAACGGTTGCGCGCGATGCGGTACAGCCAGGGCCGCACGTTGATCTCGCGCTCATCGGCGAGCACCGCGTTGAAGGCGGCTGCGAACACCTCCTGGAGAACATCCTCGGCGTCCTCGCGGGAGGCGAGCATGTGCCGGCAGAAAGACAGCAGGCGACTCTGGTAGCGCGCGCAGAGGACCTCGAAGGCGGCGTGCTGGCCGCGACGGGTGAGCGCGACGAGACGCTCGTCTGATTGCAGCCGCAGCAGCGCCGACGGCCCGCGCAGGCCGGGGATGCGGCTGGGATGTGAAAGTGCGGAGGCCTCCATGACAGTCCCTGTAGCTGCTGTCGTCCTGAACGACACGCTAGCAGCGCAAAAGTTGCGTTTTCTAAAGGCTGCCCGGTCTCGATCAGGGTCAAACGGATGTGGCCGGACCCGCGCTCTCGCGAGTGACCGGCGCGCTCTCGCGCGCTGAGATAGCGTCCGGGAGGCGGCAGCGCCCGGGTGGCGGAATCGGTAGACGCAGTCGACTTAAAATCGATGGCCCCTTGGAGGGGCGTGTGGGTTCGAGTCCCACCCCGGGCATCTCTCCAGGAGCAGAGGTAGCGGACTCAAACCCCGGAGGTTCCGCGGTCCGTGGCGCTCCCGCTAGTCCTCCGAAGCGCTCGCAACCGGTCGCACTGTCGCTCAGTCACAAAACCGGCAGCGTAGACTCGCCGTCGTGCAGCCGCCTCAGACGCAGTACGTCAAGCGGGATGGGATCTCGATCGCCTTCCAGGTGGTCGGCAGTGGTCCGGTCGACCTGCTCGTCTCTCCAGGCTTCGTGTCTCACCTCGATCTGCAGTGGACGGACCCCGCGATCTCGCGTTTTGCGACGCGCCTTGCCTCGTTTTCGCGGCTGATCATCTATGACAAGCCGGGCACCGGCCTGTCGGATCCCGTCGCACAGCTGCCCACACTTGAGGAGCGTGTCGCCGACATGGAGGCGGTTCTCGATGCTGCCGGGTCGGAACGCGCCGTGCTGTTCGGCATCTCCGAGGGCGGCCCCACGTCTGTGTTGCTGGCGGCGATGCGCCCGCAGCGCGTTACCTCGATGATGTTGTACGGCACGTTCGCAGCCTGGCCGACTGCTGCGCCGGAGACGTTTTCGGCGAAGACGCTCGAGCACGCCGACTTGCTCCGATATCAGCTGTCAGAGATGGTGGAGAATTGGGGCGACGCGCCGTCGATGATGCAGATATTTGCTCCGAGTGTCACGTTCAACGAGTCCCAGAAGCGTGGGTGGGGGATGTTCTTGCGGGCGTCGGCGAGCCCGCGCATGGTCCGGGCGCTCATCGAGGTCGCCGTCCAGATCGACATACGAGACGTCCTGGCATCGGTGCGCGTGCCGACGCTCGTGCTGCATGTCGACGGCGATCGCGTGGTGCCGGTCGAGGCGGGCGAACAGCTCGCGGACGGCATTCCGGGCGCGCGCATGGTCACGTTCGTGGGCATCGACCATAACTTCTGGCTCGTCGACGGCCTCGTCGATGAGCTCGAGCGGTTCGTTACCGGCGCGGTCCAGCACGCTGAGCCGAACCGGGTGCTGGCGAGCGTCCTGTTCACGGACATAGTGGGCTCCACCACGCATGCGGCGGAGCTGGGCGACCGCGCCTGGCGCGAGCTGCTCGAGCGCCACGATGAGCTCGTAGACCGCGTCGTCGCAGACCACGGCGGGCGGGTCGTCAAGCACATCGGCGACGGAGCGCTGTCGGCGTTCGACGGCCCCGCGATCGCGATGCGCTGCGCAGAGGCGCTGCGCGATGAGGTCTCAGAGCTCGGAATGCAGCTGCGAGGCGGGATCCACACTGGCGAGTGTGAGGCGATCGGAGACGACCTCGGTGGCCTGGCGGTCCACATCGGCGCTCGCGTCGGCGCGCTCGCGGGGCCCGGCGAGATCGTCGTCTCCTCGACCGTCAAGGACCTCGTAGTCGGCTCGGGCATGCAGTTCTCAGACCGCGGCGAGCACGAGCTCAAGGGCGTTCCTGGCGCATGGCACCTGTACGCCCTGGGAGAGCAGCGCGCGCCACGGATCGAGCTCGACGGGGCGGCAGGGTACATGCGCCGCTCAGACCGCGTCGCCGTGACTCTCGCGCGCCGGATACCTCGGACGATGCGCCTCGCCGCACAGCTTGCCGCGCGCGGGGCCTCGCCGGCATAGACGTCGCTTTCAGCCCGTGGGCGTCTCTCGGCTCGCGGCACGAGTCCGTGGCGACCGGGCGGGCAGGCGGTGAGGCGCTCGCTGCGGGCGGCGAATGGATTAGAGT
>JBOGXX010000144.1:0-8061 GCA_050696475.1 Solirubrobacteraceae bacterium
ATCGAGTTGGTGTGCATCGATTGCGTCCCACCGAGCACAGCCGCCAAGGCTTGGATCGTGGTGCGAATCAGGTTGACCTCGGGCTGCTGCTCGGTGAGCGAGACGCCCGCCGTCTGCGTGTGGAAGCGCATCAGCCACGATTTCGGGTTCTTCGCGCCGAACGTCTCCCTGAGCTCGCGTGCCCAGATGCGCCGCGCCGCCCGGTACTTCGCGATCTCCTCGAAGAAGTCGATCTGCGCGTTGAAGAAGAAGCTCAGGCGCGGCGCGAAGTCATCGACGTCGAGGCCGCGCTCGAGCGCCTGCTCGACGTAGGTCAGGCCGTCCTTCAGCGTGAACGCCAGCTCCTGCGACGCCGTCGAGCCGGCCTCACGGATGTGGTATCCGGAGATCGACACCGGGTGCCAGCGCGGCATGTTCCCAGAGCACCACTCGATCATGTCCCCCAGCAGGCGCATCGCCGGGTCGATCGGGAAGCACCACTCCTTCTGGGCGATGTACTCCTTGAGGATGTCCGCCTGGATCGTGCCGCTCAGCTGCTGCGCCGGCACGCCGCTCTCCTGCGCCGCCGCGACGTAGTAGGCGAGCATGATCGCCGCCGGCGCGTTGACCGTCATCGACACGCTCACCTCGCCCAGGTCGATGCCGTCGAACAGCGTGCGCATGTCTCCCTGCGTGTCGATCGCAACACCCTCGCGCCCGACCTCGCCCAGCGAGCGCGGCGAGTCCGAGTCGTGGCCCATCAGCGAGGGCAGGTCGAACGCCGTCGAGAGCCCCGTCTGGCCGTGGTCGAGCAGGTAGCGAAAGCGCTCGTTGGTCTCCTCCGCCGTGCCGAAGCCTGCGAACTGGCGCATCGTCCACAGGCGTCCCCGATACATCGACGGGTAGACGCCGCGCGTGAACGGGAAGCCGCCTGGAAGCCCGATGGCGGATCCGTCCGGGAGGTCCGCCCCGGTGTAGAGCGCGCGCACCGGCTCGCCCGAGAGCGTCGTGAACCGGGCATCGCGCTCGGGCGTCACGCCATAGAGCTTCAGCCACTCCTCGTAGGAGGTCGGGACGGCGTTCGCCGGCGTCGCGTTCGCAGGCACTTACTCAGGGCTCCCCAATACTCGGAAATACGACATTCGGAGTATCGCATATCGCTGGGCCGTCGCACGAGCGTCGCACGCGCGCGCCCACGCGTGCAGCCGCGCTCCGATCGAAGCCTCCCCGTGCCGATAGGTCTCCGTGGATGCCCGCCCACGATCCCCCACATCTTCCTCCGGCCAGTGGATACTTGTACACTAGTACCGTGGCGGCGATCGACACCCCAACACCGGATCTCGACGGTGACGTCGAGCTCGAGTGGCTGCAGGCGCTGGCCGACGTGCTGCGCGTCGAGGGGCCAGAGCGCGCCGGGGAGCTGCTGCGGAGGCTGCTCCAGCAGGCGCGCCACGACCGCGTCGAGGTCCCCGGCGAGCTCACCACCGCCTACGTCAACACGATCGCCACCGACGCCCAGCCGGCGATCCCCGCCGATCGCGAGCTCGAACACCGCGTGCGCTCGCTCGTCCGCTGGAACGCGATGGCGCTCGTCCTGCAGGCGAACCGAGAGTCATCGGAGCTCGGCGGCCACATCGCCAGCTATCAGTCGGCGGCCACGCTGTACGAGGTTGGCTTCAACCACTTCTGGCACGCCCCCAGCGACGAGCACGGCGGCGATTTGCTCTACATCCAGGGACACTCCTCGCCCGGCATCTACGCGCGCGCGTTCCTCGAAGGCCGCCTGCAGGAGCAGCGTGCGCGCGGCTATCGCCAGGAGGTCGCCGGCCACGGCCTGTCCTCCTATCCGCACCCCTGGCTGATGCCCGACTTCTGGCAGTTCCCGACGGTGTCCATGGGGTTGGGGCCGCTGCTGGCGATCTACCAGGCGCGCTTCATGAAGTACCTGCAGGGCCGCGAGATCCAGCCGACCGAGGGACGCAGGGTCTGGGCGTTCATGGGCGACGGCGAGATGGACGAGCCCGAGTCGATGGGCGCGATCTCACTCGCCGGGCGCGAGCACCTCGACAACCTGATCTTCGTCGTGAACTGCAACCTGCAGCGCCTCGACGGCCCGGTCCGCGGCAACGGCAAGATCATCCAGGAGCTCGAGACCAACTTCCGCGGCGCCGGCTGGAACGTGATCAAGGTGATCTGGGGCTCGCGCTGGGACCCGCTCCTGGAGGCCGACTCCGAAGGGCTGTTACGGCGGCGGATGGAGGAGGCCCTCGATGGCGACTACCAGACATACAAGTCCCGCGACGGCGCGTTCGTGCGCGAGCACTTCTTCGGCGCCTCCCCGCAGCTGCGCGCGATGGTCGCGGAGCTGAGCGACGAGCAGGTGTGGGCGCTGAACCGCGGCGGTCACGATCCGCGCAAGGTGTACGCCGCCTACGCCGCGGCCTGCGAGCACACCGGTCAACCGACGGTGATCCTCGCCAAGACGATCAAGGGCTACGGCATGGGCATCTCCGGCGAGGGCCAGAACATCACCCACCAGCAGAAGAAGATGACCGAGGAGGCGCTGCTCGCGTTCAGGGACCGCTTCGAGCTGCCACTGACGGACGCGCAGGCGCGCGCAGGAGACCTGTACATGCCGCCTCCGGGCAGCCCCGAGCTCGAGTTCATGCGCGAGCGCCGCGTCGCGCTCGGCGGCCCGCTGCCGAGCAGGCGCCGGCGTGCCGAGAGCCTCCAGGTGCCACCGCTTTCCGCCTTCCAGTCCCAGCTCGACGGCACCGGCGAGCGCGAGATCTCCACGACGATGGCGTTCGTGCGCGTGCTCGCCACGCTCGTGCGCGACAAGCAAATCGGCCAGCGTGTCGTGCCGATCGTGCCCGACGAGTCGCGAACCTTCGGGATGGAGGGGATGTTCCGCCAGCTCGGGATCTTCTCCCAGGTCGGCCAGCTCTACCAGCCCGAGGACGCCGAGCAGCTGATGTTCTACAAGGAGGACCGCCGCGGGCAGATCCTGCAGGAGGGGATCAACGAGCCCGGCGCGTTCTCCTCGTGGCTCGCCGCCGCTACCTCCTACACCAACCACGGGACGCCGATGATCCCGTTTTACATCTTCTACTCGATGTTCGGCTTTCAGCGGGTGGGCGATCTCGCGTGGGCCGCCGGTGACAGCCGCGCTCGCGGCTTCTTGATCGGCGGGACCTCCGGACGCACCACGCTCAACGGCGAGGGCCTGCAGCACGAGGACGGCCACAGCCACCTGCTCGCCTCCACGATCCCCAACTGTCGCGCCTATGACCCGGCGTTCGGCTACGAGCTGGCGGTGATCGTCCACGACGGGCTGCGCCGCCTGCTGGAGGACCAGGAGGACGCCTTCTACTACATCACGGTGATGAACGAGAACTACCCGCAGCCGGCGATCGGGGAGGGCGCCGAAGAGGGCATCCTGCGGGGGCTGCACCGCGTCCACGCGAGCACGGGCCCGTCCGACGCGCGGCTGCTGGGCTCCGGCGCGATCCTGCGCGAGGTGCTCGCCGGCGCCGCTCTGCTGCGCGAGGACTTCGGCGTCGAGTCCGAGGTGTGGAGCGTCACCTCCTTCTCGCTGCTGCAGCGCGAGGGCATCGCCGTCGAGCGCGAGAACCGCCTGCATCCAGCGCGCCCGGCGCGCCTTCCCTACGTGCAGGAGCGCCTGGGCGAGCAGACGGTGCCGGTGATCGCCGCCACCGACTACGTGCGCGCGGTCGCCGAGCAGATCCGCCCGTGGGTCAACGGGCCATACGTGACGCTCGGCACCGACGGCTTCGGGCGCAGCGACTACCGGCGCCGGCTGCGCAGCTTCTTCGAGGTCGATCGTCACCACGTCGCCCTCGCCACGCTGCACGCCCTCGGCCGCGACGAGGACGCCGAGGCGGCCATCCGGCGATACGGAATCGACCAGGAGGCGGGCCCCCCGTGGACACGCTGACCGAGATCGCAGTCCCCGACATCGGCGACTTCTCCGAGGTCCCCGTGATCGAGCTGCTCGTCGCCGTCGGTGACACCGTGGCGGTCGAGGACCCGCTCGTCGTAATCGAGTCCGACAAGGCCACCATGGAGCTGCCCACGCTCGTCGCCGGCGTCGTGCGCGAGCTGCTCGTCGGCGTCGGTGACAAGGTTTCCGAGGGCACCCCGATCGCGCGGGTCGAGCCTGGCGACGAGGGCGGCGCCGAGGAGGCGAGCGCACCCGGCACGAGCCGGCCCGAGCCGCAGGCGACCGCGCAGAAGCAGGAGGCGCCGACGCATACGAACGAGCCGGCGCTCGCGGTCGAGGTAGGCGCCCCCGCTGCGGCGAGCGCGAACGAGACGACCGGGCCCGCGGCGGACCCCGGCGAGTGGAGCTCTGTCTACGCCGGGCCGGCCGTGCGCCGCCGAGCGCGCGAGCGCGGCATCGACCTGCGCAGCGTGCGCGGCAGCGGCAGGCGCGGACGCATCACACTCGAGGACCTGGAGCGCCCCGGCGCCCCGACGGTTGGTGGCGGGCCGGAGCTGAGCGGGCTCGCGCCGTGGCCGAGCGTCGACTTCGCCAGCTACGGCGAGATCGAACGCGTGCCGCTGAGCCGGATCCAGAAGCTCTCCGGCGCGAACCTCGCGCGCAACTGGGTGCGGATCCCACACGTCACCCACAACGAGGACGCTGACATCACCGAGCTGGAGGCGTTCCGCAAGCAGCTGAACGCGGAGCAGTCGGAGGTGAAGGTCACGATGGTGGCGCTGCTTCTGAAGGCGCTCGCCGCCGCGCTGCAGGCACACCCCCGGCTGAACGCGTCATTGGACGGCGAGGAGCTCGTGCTCAAGCGCTACTACCACCTCGGCTTCGCCGCCGACACGCCGCACGGGCTGGTCGTGCCGGTCGTGCGCGACGTCGAGCGCAAGGGCCTGTTGGAGATCGCGGGCGAGCTGAGCGAGCTCTCCGGCGTGGCCCGCGCGGGGCGCCTGACACCCACGCAGATGAGCGGCGCCACGTTCACGCTCTCGAGCCTCGGCGGTATCGGCGGCACCTCGTTCACGCCGATCATCAACGCGCCCGAGGTGGCCATCCTGGGCGTGGTGCGCGCGAGCACGAGGCCGGTGTGGGACGGCGCGGCCTTCCAGGCGCGCCTGCTGCTGCCGCTGTCGCTGACGTATGACCATCGCGTGATAGACGGCGCGACGGCGGCGCGCTTCTGCGCACACCTCGCGAGCCTGCTCGCCGACATGCGCAGGCTGCTGCTGTGAGCGCCAGGCTCGAGCGCCCAGCCGAGGAGGTCGAGAGCCCCGCCGAGATCCGGGCGCAGCTGGTCGTGCTCGGCGCGGGCCCCGGCGGCTACACGGCGGCCTTCCGCGCCGCGGATCTGGGCCTCGACGTCGTCCTGGTCGAGCGCCACCAGACGCTCGGAGGCGTCTGTCTGAACGTCGGCTGCATCCCCTCCAAGGCGCTGTTGCACGTCGCCAAAGTGATCGCCGACGCCGAGCGCGCGAAGCTCAGCGGCGTGTCATTCGCCGGCCCGGAGGTCGAGCTGGACACGCTGCGCGAGTGGAAGCGCGCACTCGTCAGCAGGCTCACCAACGGGCTCGCGGGACTCGCCAAGCAGCGCGGGGTGCGCGTGCTGCACGGCGTCGGCGAGTTGCTCGACGCTCACACGCTCGCGGCGGGGGGCACAACTGTGTGCTTCGATCACGCGATCCTCGCGAGCGGCTCGCGCGCGGTCCGTCTGGCGGGCATCCCCTACGAGGACCCGCGGGTGATGGACTCCACCGACGCGCTGGAGCTGCCCGACATCCCCGGCCGCCTGCTGGTGATCGGCGGCGGGATCATCGGGCTCGAGCTCGCGACGGCATACGACGCGCTCGGCTCGAGGGTGACGGTGGTGGAGCTGGCCAGCCAGCTGATCCCCGGCTGTGACCCCGACCTCGTGCGGCCGCTGCACAGGCGCATCGCCGAGCGCTACGAGGCGATCCACCTGAACACGCGGGTGGGCTCACTGGAGCCCACGCGCGAACCCGATGGACTGCGCGCGGAGCTGGTGGGCGTGGACGGGCACCCGCTCCCGACCGAGCCCGATCAGGCGGTCTTCGACCGCGTGCTGGTCGCCGTCGGACGCGTCCCCAACAGCGACTCGCTCGGGCTCGAGCGAGCCGGCGTGAGCGTCGATGAGCACGGCTTCGTTCCCGTCGACCGCCAGCTGCGCACGAGCGTGACGCACATCCACGCGATCGGCGACCTCGTCGGTCCGCCGATGCTCGCCCACAAGGCCACCCACGAGGCCAAGGCCGCCGCCGAGGCGATCGCCGGGCACGACGTGGAGCTGGACATCCGCGGGATCCCGTCGGTCGCCTACACCGACCCCGAGATCGCCTGGGTGGGGCTCAGCGAGACCGAGGCGCGGATCTCCGCAGTGCCCCATCGGGTCGCGAGCTTTCCGTGGAGCGCCTCGGGGCGGGCATTGGCCAGCATCGCCACCGACGGCCTCACGAAGCTGATCGTCGACCCCGACACCAACACGGTCCTGGGGGCGGGGATCGCCGGAGCGGGCGCCGGCGAGTTGATCGCCGAGCCGGGGCTCGCGCTCGAGCTCGGCGCCGACGCCGAGGACGTGGCGTTGACCGTGCACGCGCATCCGACACTCGCCGAGACCTTCGCGATGGCCGCGGAGATCGTCGAGGGAAGCATCACCGATCTACCCCCCGCCGATGTCCGTTAGGCAGCCGGAGCTAGCGCTCACCCGGGCGCACCGGATGCGCGGCGGCGCCACCTGGCAGCACGTCTACGCGCTGCTGCGCGAGGCGATCGTCTCCGTCGAGCTCGAGCCCGGCCAGCAGCTCTCGGAGAACGACCTCGCGCTGCGGATCGGCGTCAGCCGCACGCCGATCCGCGAAGCGCTCGTCAGGCTCCGCGACGACCGGCTCGTGGAGATCGTGCCCCAGCTTGGCACGTTCGTCACCCGCATCAGCCCCACGGCGCTGGCCGACGCGCAGTTCGTTCGCGAGTCGCTCGAATGCGCCGCCGTGCGGCTCGCTGCGCGGCGCTCGGACGCCGGGCACGTGCGGGCGCTGGAGACGATCCTGCAGCGTCAGTCCGAAACGCACGCCGACGGCGATCTCGACCGCTTCTACGTCCTCGACGACGACTTCCACCGCGCCATGTGCCATCTCAGCGGCCGCGCGATCGCCTGGGAGCTGAGCCAGCGGGCGAGCGGACACCTGAATCGCATCCGCCGCCTCAGCCTCGCCCAGCCGAACTACATCCCTGAGATGATCGACGAGCACCACGCGGTGCTCGCAGCGATCGCCAACCGCAGGCCCGCACAGGGGGAGAAGGCGCTGCGCAACCACCTGCGGATGGTGCTCTCGAGCCTGCCCGACGTCGAAGCCCTGCACCCGAGCTTCTTCGCCAGCGAGTAGCGCCTGCGTCGCAAAGCGACGGGGCGGAGTGTACGCTCGCGTCGTGGGCTCGAGCACCAGAGCCGACTCGAGCGAACCCGCCGAGGGCGATCGCGCTGGGGAGGCACGCGCCGTGACGAGCGCGAGCGGGACGTCCGCGCGCCCGCCCGACCCCGAGGAGGTGGGCAGGTTCGCGTTTCGCGTCTGGGGCTACAAGCAGGGAGAGCTGGTCTCGCTGCTGATTCACCTCGGCGATCGCCTCGGGCTCTACCGGGTACTCGACGGCGCCGGGGCGATCACCGCGGAGGAGCTGGCTGGACGGACGGGCCTTCACCGACGTTGGCTGCACGAGTGGCTCCGGGGTAATGCGGCAGCCGATCTGCTGCTCTCAGATGACGGCGAGCAGTTCGAGCTGAGCGCGGCCGGGGCGTTGGTCCTGGCGCGCGAGCAGGACAGCCTGCAGTTCGCCGCGGGCGCCTTCGGAGCGCCTCCCGAGCCGGCGCTGGTGGACGACCTGGCCGACGCCTTTCGCACCGGGACCGGACTGCCGTATGACCGCCACGGCTCGGCGGGGGTGCATCGCACCGAGCGGATGCTCGCTCCCTGGGCCCGCTTGATGCTCGTCCCGACGATCGTGCCGGCGCTGCCGGGAGTCGCCGACAGGCTCACGGCGGGCACGCTGGTTGCCGA
>JBOGXX010000145.1:0-8448 GCA_050696475.1 Solirubrobacteraceae bacterium
GCGTGACCGTTCCATCTCCATCCGCTACGGTGGCCAGCTTGACGGCCCGCAGCTGCCCTCCGACGGAGCCGTAGGCCTCATCCACGTTGGCCGGAATGATGCCTTCTACTGGAGCCCGCCCTCCCGCCGCCCAGATAGCGGTGATCGAGGTGCGGCCGATCACGACTTCGGGGGGCGTGAGCTGGCCTTCGCTATAGCTGGCTTCGTCGCCTTCGGGTGTGAGCACCTGCAGCGCTGGAGGTTTGGCTCCAAGCTGCCAGCTGGCAATAGCTACGTGTTCCCCGCTTCCGAGGCTGTGCTCTGCCGGCCCCGGTCGCGTTTCCTCGACGCTAAGGGCGACCGCCACCCGTCCGCGGCCATTGAGCGCGACCGCCGGCGCTCGGTCACCTCGTATAAGGAAGCCCGGCACGGCCAGATGCCACGGGCGACCAAGACGCCCCGACCGTGCGACCGGGTACACCAGCACCCGGTCTCCGTCGGAGAACCGAGCGGCGATCGCCTGTCCGCGATCATTGACCGCAAAACGCCATGCTTCTTGTTCGGATCTCGGCAGCGGCACCGGGGTCGAGAACTGGCCGGCCAGCGCGGCACTGGAAACCGCGGCGAGCGTCAGCAACGCGAACGTCCATATCAAGGCTCCCGTTCTCAACATCACCTGCGTCCTAAACCCCGTCGCGATTCGGTCGGAGCGACGCGCTCATTACGGGAACCTATCGGCGGCAGCAAGCCAGAACACAAGGAAACCCAGTCACCGGTCGAACTTCAACGCGCGGCAAGCAGGGACCGACACGAGACGGCGTCGCACGCTACGCCTGCGCAAGCGACAGTCCGAACGCGGCTTGGCGAGATGACCGCCTCGGGACGAGCAGCAAGCGCCTGAAGATGTCCAGGATGCGAGCCGCCAGACGACCGCTCGCGTGGACCAAAGCGGAAGTCTGCGCTTGGCCGCCCCGAGGTGCGAGCACCCGTGGAGATGCTCGCACCGTCGTCGCTTCCCTTCAGAGCTGCAGGCCCGCTGTCGCGGACATCATGGGCGCTCGACGCGCGTGAACGGTCGAAATGATCTCCTCGATGTCGATCCCCTGCAGGTAGATACTGGTCGTGCCGAGGTTGGCGTGCCCGAGCTGGCGCTGGATGATGTTCAGCGACACGCCCTCGCGGGCGAGCTCCACGGCGTGTGCGTGGCGCAGCTGATGCGGCGCGAACCGCCGCCTGACGCCAGCTTCGGCGGCGTGGCGGCGAAACTCGCCACGGACTGCCGCAGCCGACCAGGGACGCCCGCGCGTGGGACCATCGATCACGCAGAACAGCGGGCCGACTGGCATCTCCGGTCGCTGGGCCAGCCAAGGCCCGAGCTGCTCCCAGCCCCAGGCATCCATGCCGACCTCTCGCCGGCGCCCGCCCTTGCCACAGCGAACGAGCACCGCTCCGCGGCCGGCGTCGAGATCACGCTCGCCGAGCGCGAGCGCCTCCTGGACGCGGAGCCCTCCGCGCCAGAGCATCACGATCATCGCCCGCAGCCTGAACCCGTGTGCGTCCTCGCTTGCGTGGCGCATCACGCACACGATCTCCTCGACGGTCGGTGGATCGGCTGGGTAGAGCCTTCCCTTGTTGCGAGGCGGACGGCCGGCGTGGTAGCCGGGAAGCGTCGCCGGCGAGCGCCGTCGCCCGGCAGAGTCAAGCATCGACGAGACGGTCATGAGGTCTCCTCCCATTCGCGCAGCGGATAGTTACGGTCGCTCTACCAGCACCCCGGATCGGCTGGCGGCGAGCCTTATCTCGCCAGTTCTTGCGCAGGCCTGCGATCTGCGCCGCGGACAGCTCGGCAACTGCGAGCATGCATCCAGTGGAGCCACGCGAAAAGTCCCGAAACGAGCACCAGCGTCAACTCCCGCCCGTACGCCCAGTTGCTGACCCATCACCGACCACGTGCATAATTGGGGTCATGAGCGACTCGGTCACGCTGACTGCGGTCTTTACTCCCGACGAGAACGGCTGGACGATGGCTCAGCTGGCGGAGTGGCCGGCCGTCGTCACGTGCGCGCCGACCGCCGAGCAGGCGCGAACCATGCTGCTCGACGCGGCGCGCGAGATGATCGCGTCATACCGTGACGAGGGCCGCGAGCCGCCGATTGGTGGAGGGCATGTCGAGGCCCTGACGATCAATCTCGCAGCTTGAAGCGGCGAGACCTCGAAGGCCACCTCCGCGACCACGGTTGCGAGTCGATCCGCGAGGGCGCCAACCACGCAATCTGGGCCAATCCCGAGCGGGACCTACGAACCCCCGTCCCGCGTCACCGAGAGATTCCTCTGGGCACGGCCCGCGCTATCTGCCGGCAGCTCGCCGTTCCGCCGCCGACGGGCTCGCGCTGAAGCAGCCAGACGCCTGGTTACCCTGCGCCATGCAGAAGTGTCCGACCCCTTTTCGCGAGCTGCTCCCGCTCGTCCCTTGCGAGCGTTTGCGGCGCGCGGCCGGAGACGAGCGGATCGATGGGAAAGCGCTAGTGCCGGGCGCGCGGAGTCAGACCGCGGGGCGCGGTGCACGCAGGGGTGTGCACCTCAGCGTCCAGCTGAGAAGACCTGCCACTCTTCGGGAACGCCCTTGAGTTTCTGGAGCCCGAGGTCGGTGAACTTGAACTCGGAGCCGGCGACGAGGTCCTTTACCGTGCGGGAAACGAGGACTTCGCGTGGTCTCGCGATGCTCGAGATTCGCTGGCCGATATGTACGGCGATCCCCGCGACATCCTCGCCGCGGGTCTCGATCTCCCCGGTGTGGAGCCCTGCGCGGATCTGTACGCCCAGCTGCTCAACGGTGTCTGACAGCTCGAGGGCGCAGCGGATCGCACGGCCGGGCCCATCGAACGTCGCCAGAGTGCCATCGCCCGTCGTCTTCACCTGGCGTCCGCGGAACACCTCGAGCGCGGCCGCGGTGGCCTGATCGTACCCGTCAAGCATCTCACGCCAGCGCCGGTCGCCCAAAGCTGCGGCCGTCCGCGTGGAGTCCACGATGTCTGTGAAGAGCACCGTGGCCAGCACCCGGTCACTCACGAGCGGCGGTCTGGCGCCGGTGATGAACTCGGCGAACGTCGCGGCGGCGGCCTCAGGGTCCTTGAGGAAGCTTGGCACCTCGACGTAGCGAGCACCCGAGATGTGCTCGCTCAGGTAGCGGCTGTGCTCAACCGGGTTGAACCTGTCGCCGGCCTGGTGCGCGACGAGGGTTGGCGCCCCGACGCTCGAGAGGATCCCGCGGATGTCGCTCTCCAGGCTCATCTTCATGGCCGCCCTGAAGGCGGAGGGCCCCGCGATGTAACGCTCGAGTCGGGCAAGCCCTCCGCGCACCTCAGGCGGCTCTCGGCGAAGGCTGAGGCTGCGAGCAAGCACCGCTCCTGTGCCCCACTCCCGCTCGATCTGGTCGAGGTAGCCCGGCACCCGCTCCGGCGCCAAGCCCCACGGGTAGTCAGGAGCCGTGGTGAACCGCGCCGCCGTCCGGTGCAGCACGAGAGCCTTCGTGCGGTCGGGATGAGTGGCCGCGAACAGCGCCGCCAGAGGCCCACCTCCACCAGTGCCAACGAGTGCCGCGCGCTCGGAATCGACGGCGTCGAGCACGACCAATGTCTCGTCCATCCAGCGCTCGAGGCTGGTCATCTCAGAGATCGCCACCGGATCTGAGAGGCCCGTTCCGCGCAGGTCCAACACGATCAGCCGCGACCAGGACGCCAGGCTCCGCAACCACCGACCGCTGATCTTCCAGTTCTCCTCGACATGACTGGCCCACGCGGCCAGAAACACGAGGTCGACGGGACCATCGCCACACACCTGGTAGGCGAGATGGCCGTCGCCACTCTTGACATATTGGGTTTGCGGAGCGTCCACGAGAGCGCTCGGGCCGGCCACACCATTCCGATCCGAATCGCCGATTATGAAGTACGGCGCCGCGTCCAGAGCTTCAAACCGCCGAGCTCAGTCGCGAGCCGGCGATCGGTGCTCGTCCGTTGCGCAAGTCTCGGACCCGACGGGTAACGCACCTGCGTTGAGCACGGATGCAGTAGCGGCTTCACAGCCGACTGGTGTCTACGCCGACCGCGGACTGCGGCTTGCGAGGCGCGCGCCGAGGCGCATGACCCGCGGAGCCCGACGCGCCAGGGCGACGGTGACTCGGTCAGAGCGGCGCATGTGGTCGGCCGCTCCGTCGAGTTCTACCTGAGGCGTGGTCTCGGTGCCCAGCGCATAGACGCGCCATGAGCCGGGCACACCCTTGAGCTCGTGCCCACCGCGATCGGTGAACTGCATGCCCGAGCCCACGACAAGCTCCTTGACCGTGGAAGAGACAAGTACCTCGCCCGGCCCCGCGAGCGCTCCGACACGGGCGCCGATGTGGACGGCCAAGCCGCCGAGGTCCTGCTCAATCGCCTCACACTCACCAGTGTGGATGCCGGCCCGCAACTGGATGCCCAGCTCCACAGCGGCCTCGTGCAGCGCCTGTGCGCAGCGGATCGTCATGGCTGGCCCGTCGAACACCGACAACGCCCCGTCGCCGATGTGCTTGACGACCCGTCCACCTCGCTCAGTGACGATGCGGTCTACGAGCGTGTCATGACGCTCGAGCAGCTCGCGCCACGCGCGGTCGCCCAGCTCCGCTGCGCGCTTTGTAGAGCCAACGATGTCGGTGAATAGGACGGTTGCCAGCACCCGGTCAGACCCCCCATGATGGTGGACCGAGCCCGTCACGAATCGTTCGACCTCTTCGATGATCGGGTCATGGTCCCCGAGCCAGAAGGCGTGGTCTGACCCCGGATATTCGGCGAAGCGCGCTCCCGGGATGCCCTCGGCCAGCAGTCGGCCGGACTCGACGGGTATTACACGGTCGCCGTCCACGTGCAGCACGAGCGTCGGCACTCGCACTGACGCAAGGATGTCACGGACGTCGAGTTTCAGCCAGGTCTGCACGAGCGCGCGTGCCATGCTCGGGCTCGCCGCCGCCCGCTCGAACGTGCTCCAAAGGCGCCGCTGAAGATCGCCCAGGCCCGGAGCGAAGATCGTCAGAAACGCGCCATCACCCCAGTGGGCGGTCATCTCCTGCAGCTCTCGGACCGTCTCCTGTGCACGCTCGATCACTGCGGGCGGATACACCTCCGGCGCAGAGGTCGGCCAGGCGGCGAATGTGCCATACAAGACCAGCGAGATGATTCTCTCCGGTCGCGTGGCTGCGAGCACGACCGACGTCGGGCCGCCCTCGGAGATCCCGAACAGCACGGCCCGCTCGGAGCCAGCGGCGTCAAGAACCGCCTCGATGTCGGCCCCGCGCTCCTCGAGCGTGGGCAGGTGTGGGATGGGGTCCGACAGGCCGGTGCCCGGCTTGTCGTACATGATCAGCCGTGCGAACGTTGCCAGGCGTGCCAGGCAGTTCGAGTAGCGGGGATCGGCCCACTGCAGGTCGAGGTGGGAGATGTAGCCGGGCGCGATGAGCAGATCGACTGGGCCATCCCCTACCAGCTGGTAGGCAATCGAGATTCCGTCGCGCTCGACGTACTGTGTGGGTGGCGGCTGCACAGCGAGATGAGTCTACGGCCGGTGAAGATGTCGAACAACCGCCCGGCGGTGGCTCTCCTCGCAGTGTCCCGGTGCTCGGGCGCACGCTGCTCTCCGACGCGTGCGGGCACCCAGCTGACGGCCGCAAAAGACGACCCCGGACGTCTGGCGCCAGCGAGACTACGCTACCGCTCTCCATGGCGGAGGGGGCGTCCGCGGAGAGCCGGCCAGCGTGCTTGGGCGTCGTCCTTCTCGCTACTCCAGTCTCGGCAACCGACGTGCTCGGATTCATGTGGGAGCAGGAGAGGTCGCGTTTGCTCGATCAACGCCCGAGCAAACAGAGGCCGTCGGGGGCCTACGCAGGTGAGCAAGGCCGTGCACGCAGATCAAAAGACCCTGACTGTTGTCGCGGGCGGCTGAGGGAGCTCGACTGGGCCGCAGAGGGCACGTGAGCGATCTGGCGGCAGCGGCAGCCGGCAGCTCTCATACTGTTGGGCCGTGCCGGACACTGCTTATGCCCAATGCGGCGATCTGAGTCTTGCGTACCAGGTATTTGGCGAGGGCGAGATCGAACTTGTGTTTGCGGGCTCGTTCGTCAGCCATGTGGAGTTGATGTGGACGCTGCCGGAGGCGAAGACGTGGTTCGACCAGCTCGGCTCGTTCTGTCGCGTTCTGCTGTTCGACAAGGCGGGCGTGGGCCTATCGGACCCGGTGCCGGGCGTGCGGTCGATCGAGGACCGCGCAGCCGAGCTCGAGGCGGTGATGGACGCCACCGGATTCGGTCGTGCGGTGATGATGGGGGTGAGCGAGGGCGGGCCGGCTGCGATCGTGTTCGCGGCGGCGAGACCCGACCGGGTCCGCTCCCTGATCCTGACGGGGACCTTTCCCTGTATGCCCGCTGAGGATTGGAGCGCGGTAGAGGACCAACCTGGACGGCTCGTCCAACTGGCGCGAGGCATGCTCGGCGCCGAGTACGAGCCATCGGCCGAGCAAGTGGCGCAAATCCAGGAGTTCGGGCGGAGCGTGCGCACGTCGTGGGGGAGCGGCGAGGCGCTGCGCATCCTGCTTCCGTCGGTGCGCTCGCTGCGTCAGCTCGGGGCGCTCGAGCGGATGTGCGCAAGTCCGGGGATGGCGCGCGCCACAATCGAGGCGGTCTTCCGGCTCGATGTGCGCCCGGTCCTGCCGTCGGTGTCGGTGCCGACGCTCGTCGTGCACGCGACCGGTGACCCGATACCAATTCAGTTCGGGCGTTACCTCGCCGACCATATCCCGAACGCGCGCCTGGTCGAGGTCGACGGCGCTGATCACGCGCCGTGGTTCTCAGATCCTGACCGGATCAGTGAGGCGATCGAGGACTTCTTGACGGGGGCTCACGGCGCGTCATCACAATCCCGCCGCGCGTTGCGAACGGTGCTGTTCAGCGACATGGTCGCCTCTACTGCTCGCGCGGCAGCGATCGGCGATGAGCGCTGGCGGACGATCCTCCAACGGTTCGGCGAGATCACTACGGACCTTGCAGAGCGCTTCGGGGGCAGAGTTGTCAAGAGCACTGGCGACGGTCATCTGGCCACCTTTGAAGGTCCCACCCAGGCGATCCGCTGTGCGGAGGCGCTCCGCGCCGAAATCGCATCGCTTGAGGTGGAGATCCGCATCGGAATCCACACCGGAGAGTGCGAGCTAATCGGCGACGACATTGGCGGGATCGCGGTGCACATCGCGGCACGGGTCATGTCCCAGGCCGCGCCAGCGGAGATTCTCGTCTCGAGCCCGGTCCGCGATCTCGTCGTCGGGTCAGGGATCGGATTCGAGCAGCGTGGCGTTCATGAGCTGAGGGGGATTCCCGGCCAGTGGCAATTGCTCGCGGTGGACTCATCGGGTCCTCGGCCGGGATCGCGAGAGGCCGAGCTGGTCGCACTACCAACACCGTCACCGCATACGGCCATGCGGCCTTCCGACCGCGTCGTCGCGACGGTCGCCCGGCGCACTCCCTGGCTGCTGAGGGGCCTGGCGCACCTCGCCCCTGCCCGCGCCCGCTGAGTCAACGATCCCTGCGCTCGAGCCGCGACCCCAGGGGCAAGCCTTATCCTGATACCGCCCGGTGAACATGATCATTGCAAGCCGACACAGGGCATTGCGACCGGCCCCGTTTGCTCGATCACCGTCAACGAGCAAACGCGAGCCCCCGTGCCCGCACCAGAACGCGGGCAGCTCGGGTCCAAAGACAGGGGTATCGAGACGGACGACAAGCGCGTGTCCCCGGAAACGACCGGACCCGCGCTTGCGCTCGGCGGACATCGGGGGTCGCGTAGCGGCCGACCGCGACGCCATCGAGGGGCGACAGTCGCCGAGACCGGGACGATTTGCTGCGCGCGACCCACGACGTGCAAGCGACCCCTCGAGGCGACGCTGCCGACACGGCTTGCTGGCGTCAGCAGAGGAGCAAGCATGAGCCATCGAAGCGGAAGTGGCGCCCGCCCCGGTCCGTGCTGATGCTTGGGACGACGTGGAGGAGCGGTGCCTCGCCACAGACTCGCGCGTGCTTTGTCCGCGCGAGCGGGCGTCCCTGTCCATCGCGCAGCGCGAGACTGCGCTGTCCTGATTAGTCCGCAATGACGCCCAGTCTCCCGAGCCTGCGGCCGTCCCGCCTCGTCTCCGTCCGGCACATCAGCGCGTCGGCCCCTCTGTTACCTGCACCTCAAGGCCAACAGCAGAGGCTTCCCTGCCGCTCAGCGTCGCTGCGCTCCGCTTCGCAGCACTGGCCCCACTCGCCCGGCGTGCCCAGCCCCAAAACCCGCCGGTTTGCAGGTACATCAAAAAATGCGCCCGGAGGGAATCGAACCCTCGGCCTGCGGCTTGAAAGACCGCTGCTCTTTGGCTCCCCGAAGAGAACCGTTGACCACTGAGCTACGGGCGCGCGCT
>JBOGXX010000146.1:0-3577 GCA_050696475.1 Solirubrobacteraceae bacterium
TGTGTGGGCTCGCCGCCGCTCATCCGCGCATTATCGACGCTGCGCGCGCGGGGTGACGCCGCGCCTCATGAGCGCCGCCGCTCAGCGGCCGCGCGGACGCTCACGCACGAGCTCGCGCGCAGGCTCGGGGACCGCGACATGCCCTTGGCCGGCAGGCTCCGCGCGGCGCAGGGCGACGCGACAGCGACAGCCGCGCCGGCGGTCGCTACAGGACCTGCTCGGGGGTGCGCGCCGCCAGTCCCGCGCGAGCGCCCGCCGGCGCGATTATCCGCCCCGGAGATGAGCTTGGCCGGTTGCGCTCCTCGCGCACGATGTACAACGGGCGGTGCTTGACCTCGTCGTAGATGCGTCCGACGTACTCGCCGATCACACCCAGCGCGATCAGCTGGATGCCGCCGAGCAGCAGGATCGCGATCGTGATCGAGCCGAAGCCCGGGAGATAGGAGCCGGAGATCCTCAAGGCGATGACGACGGGGATCGCGATGAACGCGACCCCGGCGGAGAGCAGGCCGGCATAGGTGGCCAGCTGCAGCGGCAGGTGCGAGAAGGAGGCGATCGCGTCGAGCGAGAAGCGCAGCATCTTGCGCAGCGTGTACTTCGTCTCGCCCGCGCGGCGCGCGTCGCGCTCATATGACACGGCAGTCTGGCTGAAACCAACCCACACGGTCATCCCGCGCAAGAAGCGCGAGCGCTCGGTCATCGACAGCAGCGCGTCGAGCGCGCTGCGGTCGAGCAGCCGGAAGTCGCCGGAGTTCGGCTCCAAATCGACCTGAGCGAGCTTGTCGAAGAGCTTGTAGAACCACGACGCGGTGGCGAGCTTGAAGGCCGTCTCGCCTTCGCGCTGCTTGCGCACGGCGTAGACCACGTCCGCGCCTCGGCTCCACTGGGCGAGCATGTCGGGAATCAGCTCCGGCGGGTCCTGCAGGTCGGCATCGATCATCGCCACGACATCTCCCACAGCGTGCTCGAGGCCGGCGGTCAGCGCCGCCTGGTGACCGAAGTTGCGCGAGAGGTGGATCACGCGCACGCGCGGGTCGGTGGCCGCGATCGCGTCCAGCAGCTCCGGCGTCCGGTCGGAGCTGCCGTCGTTGACGAGGACGAGCTCGAACTCGTAGTCCGCGACGGCCGCGATTGCGCGCTCCGCGAACTGCTCGATGAGCTCCTGCTCGTCGTATACGGGCGCTACGACGCTGAGTAGGGTTGGAGTGCGGAGTGGTTTATCCGACATGGCTTCTCGGTGCTCTCGGCGAGGCCGGGGAGGCGGCGCCTAGCATTGATCTTCGGCGAGCGTGTTAAGCAGGCGCTCAATTTATCGTTGATTCTGCCCCAAGATGCCCCCCGACCAAACGGACACACGCGAGTTGCAAGCCGGCCAGCGGCGCGACTGGCGCCGTCTGAGCGCGCCGATGCTCGTCCAATTTGTGAAGTTCGGCATCGTCGGCGTGTCCAACACGCTGCTGACGCTCGTCGTCTACACGGTGCTGTTGAAGGTGTTCGGCGTGTGGTACCTGGCCGCCTCGGGCATCGGCTTCCTCGTCGGCGCGGTCAACGGCTTTTTGCTGAACCGGCGCTGGACCTTCCGCGAGCACGTCGGCGACGCGCTCACCCCGGTGCGCTGGGGGGTGGTGCAGACGTGCGGGCTGGGTCTGGACGAGGGCCTGCTGTATCTGCTCGTGCACGACGGCCACCTCGACAAGCTGATCGCCCAGGTGTGCGCCACCGCTGTCGTCACCGTCACGACCTTCTTCGCCAATCGCGCCTGGACGTTCCGCGTGCATGCGCCGGTCGCCGCCGACGCGCCGATCCGCTAACGAAAGACGGCCCGCTAACGAAAGACAGCCAGCAGCGACAGGCCTGCGGGTATGCGCCCGCCCCGGGCGATCATCGCGGCCTCTAGCGCCAGAGGACGCTCGAGCAGCCAGTTGAGCGGTTCCGGAGGCACCCACAGATCCAGGCTCGACTCGGTGGTCTTGGTGCTGAAACGGTCGAGCCCACGCAGCAGGATCGCAACAGGGAGCAGCAGCGAGTTGAAGTAGGTCGTACGCACCTGGCGCCAACCGGCCTGCTCGGCGACGCGCTGGAGCGAGCGGCGGGTGTAGCGGCGTTGGTGGTGGTTGATCTCGTCGTGGCCGCTCCAGAGCCATTGGTAGGCAGGCACGGTCACGAGCAGGACGCCGTCGGGCGCGACCGTGCGGCGCAGCTCGCGCAGCGCCGCGAGATCGTCCTCGAGGTGCTCGATCACGTCGAGGCTCACCGCCAGCTCGAAGCTGTCATCGGGGAAGGGCATTTCGAGCACCGATCCTGCGACGACCTCGCCGAGCCGGCGCTCGCGGGCGAGGCCGACGCTCGCGGCGGAGAGCTCGACCCCGGCGACCTTGCCGAGCTTGGCGAGCTCGACCATGAAGCGCCCGCTCCCGCAGCCGGCGTCGAGGATGCGCGGATCGGCGGGCAGGCCCAACCCCGCGATCACACCGTCGAGAACCGTGCGGCGCCCGCGATACCACCAGTGACGGTCCTCCGCCTGGTGGGTCTGATGCTCGTAGTTCCTATCCATCGGTGAAGCATCTTTTCCTATTAGGACCGCCGGGCGCGGTGTGCCCGGTCGGCGGATTCGCTCACGGGGCGACGCTCGGGCTGCGCACCGCATACTCGATGGCGCCGGCTTCACCCTGCCAGACAGCGACAGCCGCGTCGTTCTTCGGGTCCATCGCCACGGTCGGGTCCAGGACCGGGCCCGGCGCGGCGATCGTCTCCTGTTGGCGGAAGACCTCGCCGCTCGAACCCCCCTCCGTCACGCGCGCGGCGAACAGAGACTGGCGTGTCATCTCTGGCGCTCCGCTCGCGGCGGGCGCCGGCTCGCTCCACAGCAGCAGCGCGTCCTCAGCCGGACCCGGAGCGATGGCGGCGAACAGGGCGTCAACGCCGGGTGTGGCGACCGTGCCGACCGTTAGCACGCCTTCGAGGCCCACCGGCGCCGCGCGTACGACCCAGTGCTCTTCGCCCGAGCCGGCCCAGGCGAGCAGCACGCTCTCGGAACTCAGCCGCACGAGGCTGGGCGAGGCGGCGGGTGCGCCGAGGCCGTCGGGGTCGCTGAAGCGTTCGAGCAATTGTGGCTCGCGGAAGCGCACGCCGAGCCCGGAGCGGTCGATGTACACGCTCGTCACGCCGGCATTCTCTTCGGCCCAGGCGACGATCCCGCGGCGATCGTCGCTGAGCAGCGCTGAGAGGTGGACGTTGGAGCCGACCGGCGCCAGCCGCTGGATCGGGCCCGCGGCGCCTCTGTTGGGCACCAGGCGTGCGTAGATCGCGCCGCGCTGGACCCATACGACGAGCGCTTCGCTGCGGAAGTCCATGGCGAGCGTAAGGGCCTCCACAGGCCCGTGGCCCGTCGAACGCACGCTGACGTTGCGCGCGAAGCGGTCACTGAAGAAGCGCTCCACGTGCACGTTCAGGCCGCCGCCGCCGAGCGCCGTGGCTGGCGGCGAGGCGAGTGCGACGTCCCCCAGGTAGGCGCTCGCCAGCGTCACCGGCGCTGTCGCGCCGCCGGGGATCGCAAGCGCCGAGAACGGGCCCCCGG
>JBOGXX010000147.1:0-5591 GCA_050696475.1 Solirubrobacteraceae bacterium
GGGAACATCTCCATCGGAAAGCCCATCGCCTGGTAGATCAGGCCCGAGTAGAAGTCGACGTTCGGGTAGAGCTTGCGTGAGATGAAGTACTCGTCCTCAAGCGCGATCTTCTCAAGCTCGGTCGCGATGTGCAGCAGCGGGCTCTTGCCGCGCACCTCGAACACGTCGTCGAGGTATTTGCGGATGATCCGTGCGCGTGGGTCGTAGTTCTTGTAGACACGGTGGCCGAAGCCCATCAGGCGCTCGTTGCCGGCCTTGACGCTCTCCAGGAAGTCGGGGATGTTCTCGACCTTCTCGATGCGGTCGAGCATCCGCAGCGCCTGCTCGTTGGCGCCGCCGTGCAGCGGGCCGTACAGCGCGGCCACGCCGGCGGTGATCGCCGAGTAGGGGTCGACCTGGGTCGAGCCGACCGAGCGCACGGCGCTCGTGGAGGCGTTCTGTTCGTGGTCGGCGTGGAGGATGAAAAGGACGTCCAGCGCGCGCTCGAGGCGGGGATCGGGCTCGTATTTGAGCTCGGTCATTTTGTACATCATCCCGAGGAAGTTGCCGGCGTAATCGAGGTCGTTGTCGGGGTACACGTAGGGCTGGCCCATGTTGTGACGAAACGCGAACGCGGCCAGCGTGGGCATCTTCGCCAGCAACCGGATGATCTGGATCGCGCGCACGCGCTCGTCGTGGATCCTGTTGGCGTCGGGGTAGAACGTGGACAGCGCGCCGACGGAGGCCACGAGCATGCCCATCGGGTTGGCGTCGTAGCGGAAGCCCTGCATGAAGTCCTTGATGTTCTCGTGCACGAAGGTGTGGATCGTGATCTCGTCCACCCAGCCGCTCAGCTCGGCCTGCTTGGGCAACCTGCCGTTGATCAGCAGGTAGGCGACCTCCAGATAGCTCGAGTGCTCACACAGCTGCTCGATCGAGTAGCCGCGGTGCTGCAGGATGCCGGCGGCGCCGTCGATGTAGGTGATCGAGCTGCGGCAGGACGCGGTGTTCATGTAGGCGGGCTCGTAGACCATCAGCCCGAAGTCCTGCTCGTCGATCTTGACCTGCCTGAGGTCGGTCCCGCGCACGGTGCCGTTCTCGATCGCCAGCTCGTAGCGCTTGCCGGTGCGGTTGTCGGTGACCGTGAGCGTGTCCTTTGGCGCGTCGTTGCCCTGGCCGTTGCCCGCCGCGCCGGCGTCGGTGATGGTCGGCTCCTGGCTGCTCATGCTTCCTCCTGTCCGCGCGGTTTCCGCTGCTCGAGATCGACTATCAGCAACCTAGCGCGTGTCCCGGCTGCTCGCGCCGAGCTCACGTGCGGCCGACGTATGCGCTCAGCGCTGTGACTCTCAGCGGCGCAGCGCAAGCGGTGCGCCGCCGAACTGCGTCATCGTGTGCAGCTCCTGGATGCGCGCCGCGATCTCGCGGCCGTGCAGGCGCTCGAGGCGAGCCGTCCCGAACTCCTCGACGTTGAAGGACGCGAGCACTGTCGCGTGAGCCATTGCGCGCCGCAGCAGCGCGTCGGAGAGCTCCTCATCCGGGTGCGCCGCGATGTAGCCGACCAGGCCGCCCGCGAACGTGTCGCCCGCGCCGGTCGGATCGATCACGCTCTCCAACGGATAGGCGGGGAGGGCGAAGAAGCCCGCCGCGGTGACGAGCGCGGCGCCATACTCGCCCTGCTTGGCGACGATCACCCTGGGTCCCATGGCGAGGATCTCGCGCGCCGCGGAGACGAGGTTGGGCTTGCCGGTGAGCTGGCGCAGCTCGGCGTCGTTGAGGATCACGCAGTCGACCTGCTCGATCGCCTTGACGAGCGAGTCGCGGGCGATGTCGATCCAGAGGTTCATCGAGTCGAGCGCCGCGAAGCGTGCGTCCGGCAGCTGGCTGCGCACCTGCAGCTGCAGATCGGGTTGGATGTTGGCGAGGAACAGCACGTCGCTGGAGCGCGAGAGCTCGGAGAGCTTTGGCGCAAAGCCCTCGAACACGCCCAGCTGCGTGTCGATCGTCTCGCGCGAGTTGAGGTCCCAGCCGTACTCGCCCTCCCAGAAGAACGTTCTGCCGTCGGCGATGCGCTCGATGTCGCTGACGTCGACGCCGCGCAGGCGCATCACGTCCAGCTGCTGCTCGCCGAAGTCCTCGCCCACCGGGCCGACGACCCGGATCTCATCGAAGAAGGACGCCGCCAGCGAGAAATGCACCGCCGCGCCGCCGAGCATCCGCTCGCGCCTGCCGAACGGTGTCGTCACGGTGTCATAGGCGATCGATCCAACCACGGTGATGGGCATGGGCGCGCACCTTAGAGCAAGCGCTAGCCTGGGGCCGCGATGCGCGCGATCCAGATGACCGAGTTCGGCGGCCCGGAGGTGCTCGAGCTGGCCGAGCTCCCGACCCCGGAGCCGGGACCGGGAGAGGTGCTGATCCGGGTCGCCCGCGCCGGGCTGAACTTCGCCGACACGCACACGCGCACCAACTCCTACGTGCAGAGGGCCACGCTCCCATTGGTTCCCGGCGGGGAGGTGGCGGGTGTGCGCCAGGACACCGGCGAGCGCGTCGTGGCGCTCACAGGCAGCGGCGGCTATGCGGAGTACGCGATCGCGCCCGCCGACCGGGCCTTCGCGATCCCCGACGGCGTCGAGGACGGCACGGCGCTGGCGCTGGTCATCCAGGGGACGACCGCATGGCATCTGTATCGCACCGCGGCGCGCGTGCGCGACGGCGAGAGCGTCGTCGTCCACAGCGCCGCCGGGGGCGTCGGCTCGATCGCCGTGCAGCTCGGCCACCGGCTGGGGGCCGCGAGGGTGATCGCCACCGCCACCGGCGGGCAGCGGCGTGCGCTGGCACTCGAGCTCGGAGCGGACGTCGCCGTGGACCCCGCGGCCGAGGGCCTGACCGAGCGCCTGATCGAGGCCAACGAGGGGCGCGAGACGGACGTCGTCTTCGACATGGCCGGCGGCGATGTCTTCGACGCCTCATACCGGACGCTCGCGCCGTTCGGGCGGATCGTCGTGTGCGGCATCGCCACGAGCGAGCCCAACGAGCTGCGCACCGGCTCGCTGCTGCGCCACTCGCGCGCGGTGGTGGGCTTCTACCTGTTTCACTGCCTGGGTCGGCCGGGCATGTTCGCCCAGGCGCTGTCGGAGCTGTTCACACTGGTGGCGCAGGGTGAGCTGAGGGCGATCCTCGGAAATACATATCCTCTGGAGCAGGCCGCGCAGGCGCAGATCGATCTGCGTGCCCGGCGCACGACCGGCAAGCTCCTGCTCGACCCCTCCGCCTAAGCTCCAATCACTGTTATGGCCAAGTCCTTCTCCGAGCTCGGGCTCTCCGAGTCGACACTAACGGCGCTGCGCGACGTCGGCTACGAGTCGCCCAGCCCGATCCAGGAACAGGCGATCCCGGCGCTGCTGGAGGGTCGCGACGTGATCGGCCAGGCGCAGACGGGAACCGGCAAGACGGCGGCCTTTGGCCTGCCGATCATGGAGTACATCGACTCCTCCGAGGAGGGAGTGCAGGCGCTCGTGCTCACACCCACGCGCGAGCTGTGCATCCAGGTCACACAGGCGCTTCGCACCTACGGCGCCCACAGCGCCGTCGACGTGGTGGCGGTCTTCGGCGGCGCGCCGATCCGCACCCAGCAGGCCCAGCTGCGCGCCGGCGGGCAAGTGGTGGTGGGCACCGTCGGCCGAGTGCTCGATCTGATCTCGCGTCACTCGCTCGTGCTTCACGGCTGCCGTTTCCTGGTCCTGGACGAGGCCGACGAGATGCTCGACCTCGGCTTCCTGGAAGACGTCGAGAAAATCCTCTCGCTGACGCCCTCCAGCCGCCAGACAGCCTTGTTCTCGGCGACGATGCCGCCGCCGATCCGCACGCTGGCCGACCGCTACATGTACGACCCGGAGATCATCCAGGTCGAGGCCGAGACGCTGACGATCGACACGGTCGCGCAGTTCCAGCTGCCGGTGGAGACCAGGGGCAAGCCGGACAAGCTCGTTGAGGTGCTCCGTGCCGAGGCGCCGGAGCAGGCGATCGTGTTCGTTCGCACGAAGATCCGCTGCGATCAGCTGTTCCGCACGCTGCGCGACCGCGGCATGAACGTCCGCGCGCTGCACGGCGACATGTCGCAGGGATCGCGCGACGGCGTGATGCTGGCCTTCAAGGGCGGGCGCGTGCCGATCCTCGTCGCCACCGACGTCGCCGCGCGCGGGCTGGACATCTCGACGGTGACCCACGTGATCAACTACGACGTGCCCACGAGCCCGGACACCTACGTGCACCGCATCGGGCGCACCGGGAGGGTCGGGCGCTCGGGCCGTGCGATCACGTTCGTGGAGGACCGCCAGAAGCGCGAGCTGGAGGCGATCGAACGCCACATCGGCACCAATGTCGCGCAATGGGAGCGGGGCGCGGTGGCCGCGCCCACACCGGTGCGCGAGCGCCCGCGACGACACTCCAAGCCGCATATCTCCCGCCGCGACGAGCAGGAGACCTACGCCAAGCTGGTGCTCGGTGGCGGGCGCGCGGCGGGGCTCAGCGTCGCCGACATCGTCGCTGCCGTCACCTCCTCCGCGGGGCTGGACGGCGAGGCGGTGCGCGACGTGGTCGTGCTCGAGCGCTTCTCCTTCCTGTCGGTCCCCGCCGGGGAGGCCGACCGCGTGCTCGAGGCGCTCGACGGACGCTCGCTCGGCTCCGAGGAGTCCCGCCCGCTCAGCCTCGAGCGCGTGGAGGTAAGGTAGGTCCATGTCAACCGCCACCATGCAGACCACAGAGGGGGCGATCGTCTTCGAGCTGTTCGACGGGGACGCGCCGAAGACAGTCGAGAACTTCCGCAAGCTCGCCTCCGACGGCTTCTACGACGGGCTCATCTTCCACCGCGTGATCAAGGACTTCATGATCCAGGGCGGCTGCCCGCAGGGGACGGGCACCGGCGGGCCGGGCTACACGTTCGAGGACGAGTTCAACGACCACAAGGTCGTCCGCGGAGCGCTGGCGATGGCCAACGCGGGGCCCAACACCAACGGCTCGCAGTTCTTCATCGTGACCACCAAGGCCGCCTCCTGGCTGGACGGCAAGCACACGGTCTTCGGCCAGGTGACCGACGGCATGGACGTGGTGGACAAGCTCGAGCACGTCGCCACCGATGGCTCCGACCGCCCGTCGGAGCCGATCGGGATCGCCTCGGTCGCGCTGTCGGACTAGCCTTCGCGCTGCCCGGCGCGGTTCCGACGGGCGTCCGGAGCAAGCGGCAGGTGGGCGGCCGTCCGGACCGGGAGATGCGCCGCTCGGCGACGATCGCTCGCCGAGGAGTAGCCTGTTCCTCACGAGCGAGCGAAGGGGAGAACGAGATGGCCAGCGTCGAGCAGCACGTCGAGCAGGAGATCCTCAAGGCAGGCGCCGCGCAGCCCCGGGGAGATGGCGATCGCGCCGGCAACGCTGAGATAGCGGTCGAGAACCCCGCCAGCGGCGAGACGGTTCGCACCGTCGCAGACCTCGGCGCGGAGGCCGTTGCGGAGATGGCGGCGGCTGCTCGCCGCGCGCAGCCGCAGTGGGAGGCGTATGGCTTCGATGGTCGCGCGCGGGTGCTGTTGCGCGCGCAGAAGTGGCTGATGGACAACTCC
>JBOGXX010000148.1:0-2147 GCA_050696475.1 Solirubrobacteraceae bacterium
CGACCTCACCGAGGACGAGGTCGTCAAGCTGCGCGACGCGATCGACGATGGGCTCACCGTCGAGGGGGACCTCCGCCGCGAGCGCGTCAACGACATCAAGCGCCTGCAGGAGATCGGCTCCTACCGCGGCCTGCGCCACCGTCGCGGGCTGCCCGTGCGTGGACAGAAGACCAAGACCAACGCCCGCACCCGCAAGGGCCCCAAGCGGATGCAGGTCGCCGGCAAGAAGAGAGCGGGTAAGAAGTAATGCCACCCGCTCCCAAACGCGCCCGTGGGCGGCGCAAGCCCAAAAAGAACATTCCAGTCGGGCAGGCCCACATCAAGACCTCTTTCAACAACACGATCGTCTCGCTGACCGACACCGCAGGCAACGTAATCGCCTGGGAGTCCGCCGGTGGGGCCGGCTTCAAGGGCTCGCGCAAGTCCACGCCGTTCGCCGCTCAGGTCACCGCTGACGCCGCCGCGCGCAAGGGGCTCGAACAGGGACTGCAGAAGGTGGAGGTCTACGTAAAGGGCCCCGGCTCCGGACGCGAGACAGCGATCCGTTCGCTCCAGGCCGCAGGCCTCGAGGTCAGCGGCGTCAAGGACGTGACCCCGCAGGCCCACAACGGGTGCCGCCCTCGGAAGCGCAGGCGCGTGTAATGGCAAGAGACACCAGCCCGCAGTGCAAGCAGTGCCGTCGCGAGGGACAGAAGCTGTTCCTCAAGGGCGAGCGCTGCCTCACCGACAAGTGCGGTGTCGAGCGTCGCTCCTACCCGCCCGGCGAGCACGGCCGCGGGCGCATGAAACAGAGCGAGTACCGCGTGCAGCTACGCGAGAAGCAGAAGGCGAAGCGCTACTACGGCGTGCTCGAGAAGCAGTTCGCCGGCTATTACGAGAAGGCCTCCCGCCAGAGCGGCATCACCGGCGAGAACCTGCTCGCGCTGCTCGAGTGCCGTCTCGACAACGTGCTCGTGCGACTCGGCTTCGGGGCGTCCCGTCGCCAGGCTCGTCAGCTTATCCGCCACGGCCACTGGACGGTCAACGGCCGGCGGGTGAACATCCCCAGCTATCAGGTGCGCCCCGGCGACGTGATCACGATCAAGGCCGACACGCCCGCCACGCAGGTGGTCAGGGATGCAACCGAGCTGACCGGACAGATTCCCGCGTGGCTACAGGCCGATCACGAGTCGCTCACGGCCAAGGTGCTGCGCAAGCCGGAGCGACGCGAGGTAGCTGCCCCGGTGCAGGAGCAGCTCATCGTCGAGCTGTACTCGAAGTAGAAGGATCTTTGCCCGCGCCGCAGCCCATCGGGGCGGCGGCGCTCAGAGCCGGCGCTCTCACTGGCGCCGGTGCGACACCAAATCGACGTTAGGACTCTCATGCTCGACTTCCAAATTCCCCGGATCACAAGCGAGTCCGTGGAGCAGAATCGTGGAACGTTCACGATCGAGCCGCTCGATCGCGGCTTCGGCTATACGTTCGGCAACTCGCTGCGGCGCGTACTGCTCTCCTCGCTCGCCGGCGCAGCAGTCACCAGCGTGCGCATCGAGGGCGTAGCGCACGAGTTCTCCACCATCCAGGGCGTCAAGGAGGACGTGACCGACATCGTGCTGAACCTCAAGGGCGTCGTCTGTCGCATGCACTCGGACGCGAGCGAGGTCGAGGCGCCGCTGGTGGTCACCGGACCCGGCGAGATCACCGCCAAGGACATAGACCTGCCGGCCGGAGTCGAGATCCTCAACCCCGACCTGCACATTGCCACGCTCGAGAAGAAAACCAAGCTCGAGCTGTACATGACCATCGGTCGCGGACGTGGCTACCGGCCGGCCGAGGAGAACAAGTCCTCCGACCAGCCGATCGGCGTGATCCCGATCGACTCCATCTTCTCGCCGGTGAGGCGCGTCGCCTACGCGGTCGAGCAGGCGCGAGTCGGGCAGAAGACCGACTTCGACAAGCTCACCTTGGACATCGAGACAGACGGCTCCATCGACCCCCAGGCGGCGCTGCGCGAGGCCGCCGAGCTGCTCATCTCGCAGCTCGCCATCTTCACCGACGCCGACCGCATCCAGGAGCTGCGCGCGGCACCTGGCGGTCAGCTCGACGGTCACGGCCTCGCGGTGGGCGCCTCTGGTGCCCCCGCGGCGCTTCAGGGCGAGGAGTGGAGC
>JBOGXX010000149.1:0-10407 GCA_050696475.1 Solirubrobacteraceae bacterium
CCGTGAGCCCGATCATGAAGTACAACGGTGCGCTGATCCCGCTGTCGCCGAGGTTCTTCACGTTGTGGTTCGGCCCCGCGATCAGGAAATAGAGCACGAGCGGGAAACCGAGCGAGAAGATGAAGAAGCGGCGGCTGCGAAACGTGCGCAGCACCTCGAAGCGCGTGTACGTGGCCGCGGTCATTCGGTGTCGTCACCGCCTGTGAGATGGAGGAAGGCCTGCTCCAGCCCGCCGGTCGCGATCTCGATGTCGCGCGCGTCGGGATGCGCTGCGAGCAGCGCGCGGATTGCAGCGTCCGAGTCGACGCAGGTCAGAATGACCGCCTCGCCGCGCCGCTCGACGTCCTTCACGCCCGGGAGCAGTCCGAGCTCGTCGAGATCGGCATGGGGCAGCGTGGCGCGAATCGTGCGGAGGCCAACCATCGCCTTGATCTCGTTCGTCGGGCCGTCGGCGACGATCCGGCCGTGAGCCATCAGCACGGCGCGGTCGGCGTAGGCGTCGGCCTCCTCGAGGTAGTGGGTCGCGAACAGGATCGTCTTGCCGCGCGCGGCGAACTCGCGCATGGTCATCCAGAAGGAGTGGCGCCCCTCGACGTCCATCGCGGCCGTCGGCTCGTCCAGCACCAGCAGCTCGGGATCGCTCACGAGCGCGACCGCCGAGCGCACGCGCTGGGTCTGCCCGCCCGAGAGCTTGTTTGTGCGCTGATCGGCATAGTCGCTCGCACCGGTCAGCTCCAACGTCTCCTGGACGTCGAGCGGGGCGGGATACAGCGAGGCGATCATCGTGACCAGCTCGCGCACCGACAGATCTCGGATCAGCGCGCCCGTCTGCAGCATCGCGCCGACCGCGCCCTGTGCGACCGCCTCGCCGGGCGCGCGGCCGAACACCGACACGCTGCCCGCTTCGGGCTCCAGCAGCCCGAGCAACATGTCGATCGTCGTCGACTTGCCCGCGCCGTTTGGCCCCAGCAGCGCCACCGTCTCGCCTGCCGCGATGTGCACGTCGATCCCCTGCACCGCCCGGATCGGCCCGTCCGGGCCGGCGAAGGACTTGACCAGTCCCCGCAGGGCGATGTCGTCCCCGGCGCTCACTTGCGCGCGTTGCGCATCGCCTTGAGCCGCTCGACCTTCGGCAGCACGACCTTGCGCATGCGCACCGAGGAGGGCGTCGCCTCGACGGCCTCGTCCTCGCGCACGAACTCCAGCGCCTCATCGAGGGAGAGCTTGCGGTGCGCGTCCAGGCGCACGAGCACGTCCGCGGTGGAGGAGCGCATGTTCGTGAGGTGCTTTTCCTTGACCGGGTTCACGTCCAGATCCTCCGAGCGGGTGTTCTCGCCGATGATCATTCCTTCATATACCTCCTCGCCGGGACCCACGAACAGCGAGCCGCGCTCCTGCAGCGTGAACAGCGAGAAGGTCACGGTCTCGCCGCGGCGGTCGGCGACGAGCGCGCCGCTGGTGCGCGTCAGGATCTCGCCCGCCCACGGCTCCCAGCGGTCGAACACGTGGTGCATGATCCCCGTGCCGCGCGTCTCGGTCAGGAACTCTGTGCGAAAGCCGATCAGCCCGCGCGCCGGCACGAGGTACTCCATGCGCACCCAGCCGGTGCCGTGGTTGATCATGTGCTCCATGCGACCCTTGCGCGCGGCCAGCAGCTGGGTGACGGTGCCAACGTGCTCCTCGGGCACGTCCACCGAAAGGCGCTCGACAGGCTCGTGGCGCTTGCCGTCGATCGTGCGCTCGAGTACGTGGGGCTGGCCTACCGTCAACTCGAAGCCCTCTCTGCGCATCATCTCCACGAGCACTGCCAGCTGCAACTCCCCGCGCCCCTGCACCTCGTAGGTGTCGGGCCGCGCCGTGTCCTTGACACGCAACGACACGTTTCCGACCAGCTCCTGGTCGAGGCGTGCGCGGATCTGACGGGCTGTGATCTTGTCGCCGTCCTTGCCGGCCAGCGGCGAGCTGTTGACGCCAAGCGTGATCGACATCGCGGGCTCATCCACCGTGATCACAGGCAGCGGCCGCGGGTCGCCCAGGTCGGCCAGCGTCTCACCGATCGTCACCTCGGCGATGCCGGCGACGGCGATGATCTCACCCGGGCCCGCCTCGGGAGCGTCGACACGATTGAGCGCGTCGGTCACGTACAGCTCGGCCACGGTGGCGCGCTGAATCGAGCCGTCGGCGCGGCACCAGGCGATCTGCTGGCCCTTGCGGATCGTGCCGTGGCGCACGCGGCAGATCGCCAGCCGCCCGACGTACGGCGAGGCATCGAGGTTGGTGACGAGCGCCTGCAGCGGCTGCTCGGGGTCGTATGTCGGCGCGGGGATGCGCTCGAGCAGCAGATCCAGCAGCGGCGCCAGGTTCTCCTCCTGGATCGGCTGGCCCGCCTCGTAGTGCAGCGAGGCGACACCGGCCTTGGCGTTGCAATAGACGATCGGGAACTCGATCTGGTGCTCGTCAGCGTCCAGATCGAGGAACAGCTCGTAGACCTCGTCGACCACCTCCGCAACACGCGCGTCGGGACGATCGACCTTGTTGATCACGAGGATCACCGGCAGCTTCGCCTCCAGGGCCTTGCGCAGCACAAAGCGCGTCTGCGGCAGCGGTCCCTCGGAGGCGTCGACGAGCAGCAGAACCCCGTCGACCATCGTCAGCCCGCGCTCGACCTCTCCACCGAAGTCGGCGTGGCCGGGGGTGTCGATGATGTTGAGCTTGACGTGCTTGTAGCGAAGGGAGGTGTTCTTGGCGAGGATCGTGATGCCCTTCTCACGCTCGAGGTCCATCGAGTCGAGCACGCGCGTGGCGACGTCCTGGCCGACGCGGAAGGCGCCCGACTGCCACAGCATGGCGTCCACGAGCGTGGTCTTGCCGTGGTCGACGTGCGCCACGATGGCGACGTTGCGGATGTCAGCTCTAGTAACCAGCACGGCCCGACAGGCTAGCGGCGCTGGAGCCGCGCACCGGGGCGGCTGCTCGCGGGGTGGCCGTGGGTGACGGAGCTAACGCCCGACGCGCACGGCCCGCAGCCCCGTGCGCAGCCCAAAGCGCGCAAGCGCCGCAGGGTAGCGCTCGGCGGCGGCGATCGTCTGCTCGAGAGCGGCCGCGAAGCGGCGGATCTCGGACTCCTCGATCGTCAGCGCGGGCAGTGCCTTGATCACGTTCATGTGGTGACCCGCCACCTGGCAGAAGATCCTGTGCTCGCGAAACAGCGGAACGGTGACCAGCTGCGAGAACAGACCCGGCTGGCGACGCTCCACGCGCTCCCACAGCCGCCGGGCGCCGGCCCCGGCGGGCGGCCCGAATTCGATCGCCCACATCAGCCCCATGCCGCGCACATCGGCGACCACCTCGAAGCGCTCCACCAGCGGACTGGTCAGCTCCATCAACAGCGCGCCGATCCGCTCCGCGCGAGCCGTCAGCCCCTCCTGGTCGATCACACGCAGCGTCGCCAGTCCCGCAGCCGCCGCCAGGTCGTTGCCGCCGAAGGTCGAGCCATGGCGCACCGCCCGCTCCATGCCCTCGAACACCTTCTCGAACGCGGCACGACAGACGAGCACCGCACCGATCGGGACGAGCCCTCCGGAAAGGGCCTTGGCCACACACACCATGTCGGGCTGAAGGCCCCAGTGCTCGAGCGCGAGGAAGCGTCCCGTGCGGGCGATGCCGCTCTGTACCTCGTCGCAGACGAACAGAGCGCCGGCTTCGCGACAGAGGCGCTGGGCGCCCTGCAGATACCCAGGCGGCGGCAGGTTGACGCCCTTGCCCTGGATCGGCTCGACGATGAAGGCCGCCACATCCCCGCGGGAGAGCCCGTGCTCGAGTGCATCGAGGTCTCCGAAGCCGACGGCGTCGCAGCCGGGAAGCAAGGGCCCAAAGCCCTCACGGAACTCGACGCCGCCGTTGAGCGACAGCGCTCCCAACGTGAGTCCGTGGAAGGCGTGCTCTGCATAGAGGATCCGCGGGCGCCCGGTCGCGGCACGCGAGATCTTGATCGCCGCCTCGACAGCCTCCGTGCCCGAGTTGGCAGGCACCATCGCCGCCACGCTCGCCGGCATCCGCGCAAGCAGCTGCTCTGCCAGGACACCATTGAGCAACGTCACGCCGAGCTGAGGCATGTTGCCGGTGCGGGCGGCCATCACCTGTCCGATCGCGTCGATCACCTCCGGATGGTTGCGTCCGATCGCGAACACGCCGTACCCACCGAAGAGGTCGAGGTAGCGCTCACCGTCGGCGTCGATCAGGTGTGCGCCCTCACCCCCCGCCCAGACCTTGTCGAAGCCGAGCGTCCGCAGGATCCTGCCGATCTGCGGGTTGAGGTAGCGATCGTTGAGCTCGAGCTCCTCGCCGCGGCGGGTCGCGAGAATCTCCTGCACGCTGGGCGGTGGCTCGCGCATCGGCTTGAGCCTAGCTCCCAGCGTTCCACCGCGGGGGCGCCAGGGGCGATACAATGTGCGAGTGCTGCGGTTCGCGGCCGGAGGTGTAGGAGACGCGTGACGATTGCGCGTTTGAACGGTCTGATTTCGGGAAGGGAGTCAAGCATGCCATCGATGACCGCCACCCCCCAGACGGCGCTGCGCGTCGCCCAGACGCCGCAGGACGACGTTCGCGAGCTGTTCGCTCGCTGGCAGCGCGACCGCGACGCTCGGGCAAGAGAGGTGTTGGTGAGGCGTTTCATGCCGCTCGCTCGGAGCCTCGCACGCCGTTACGGCCGCTCCTCGGAGCCATTCGAGGACCTCCTGCAGGTCGCATCGCTGGGATTGCTGAAGGCGTTGGACCGCTATGACCCCGCCCGCGGGCACTCCTTCGCGTCGTTCGCCGTTCCGACGATCCTCGGCGAGATGCGCCGCTACTTCCGCGACTCGGGCTGGGCGGTCCACGTCCCCCGGGGAGCACAGGAGCGGGCGTTGAAGGTGCGCGACGCGCAGGAGCGACTGGCCAACGAACAGGGCCGCGCTCCGACGGTCAACCAGCTTGCCGAGTTCCTGGAGCTCGACTGCGAGGACGTGATCGACGCCCTACAGGCGCTGCAGTCCTACGAAACCCTTTCGCTCGACGCGCCCCGCCCCGGGGCCGATGGTGACGCCGTTTCCTACGGGGATGCCGTAGGACGGGAGGACGAGCGTTTTGAGTTGGTGGAGCTGGACGCGACAGTCACGTCGGTTCTGCGTCGAATCCCGGCGCGTGAGCGCCTGATTCTGCGGACGCGCTTCGTCGACGACCTCACCCAGACGGAGATCGCCGAGCGCGTCGGCATCTCGCAGATGCAGGTTTCGCGACTGCTCCGCCGCTCGCTCGATCAGCTGCGCACGCTCACCCAAGCGGCGAGCTGAGAGACACCACAGCTCAGGGCCGATGTCCCGGTGCAGCCGCCCGACAGGTGCGCGCCAGCGTCGTCTCCCAAGACCCCGGTCTACCGTCGCGGCTCGATGGCCGAGATCCCAAACATCTGCCTGAGCCTGCCCAACAGGGCGGAGAACGTCCTCGTCGTCCGTCAGGCATTGACAGGCGCGGCTGAAAGCATCGGGCTGGACGCGGTTGAGACGAACGACCTGAACACGGCCGTCACCGAGGCGTGCAACAACGTGGTGCTACACGCCTACGGCGGCGAGGAGGGGCCGCTGGTGGTGGATGTCTACGCCCTCGCGGATGCGCTGGCGGTTGTCGTCGGCGACCGCGGCGTGGGAATCGGTCCGTGGCGGGAGGTCGAGGACGGCGATGAGCTGCGAACCGGGCTCGGTCTTCCGGTCATCCATGCGGTCGCACGCAAGGTGGAGATCGTCGAGCGCGAGGAGGGCGGCACGAGGGTGCGGATGGATTTTCCGGCGCCCAGGACCGGCGTGCTGGAGCCACTCGGTGATCAATCCTCACCGTTTGTCGAGAAGGCTGAGCGCGCGAGCGACGTCGAGTTGAGGCTTGCCCCGAGCCGGCTCGCTCGAGCTGTGCTGCCGCGGGTGCTGAGCGCGCTGGCCGCACGGGCGCATTTCTCCACAGACCGCATCTCCGACATCCAGATATTCGCGGACGCCCTCGCTGCGAAGTCGCCGCAATCGATCAGCGGCAGCCATCTCGACGTCGGCGTGGAGGTTGCGCCGCGCGACTTGTGGCTGCGCCTGGGGCCGCTGCACGCCGGGCGCGGGCGGAGCCTGCTCGAGGCGGTGGCCGAGGGCCAGACGCCCCTGATCGAGCGGTTGACCGACGATCACGTCTGCGTGCCGCGCGACGGCGCCCAGGAGACACTCGAGCTGCATCTCCTGGAACGCGGCCGCGAAGGGGGCGGGCTTTGACTGGACGTGCGCATCACCGCCGGGCGCGGCGCCCGTCGGGCCAATGACCCGCCGAGCGTGCGCACGCGTATGAGCAGCCGCCTGGAATCTGCGTCAGCGCGCCTTCACCGAGAGCGACACGGCCGAGGGGTTGTGCCCGGACTTCGCGGTGAAGCCGATCCTGAGCCTGTGCCTGCGAGCGTGTCCGGATAGCAACACGCTGATCTTGACCTTGCCGGCCTTCTTGACCCGCTTTCGCACGCGCCTCACGCCGCGACCGCTGATCGTGAGGAGTCCGGCCTGTGGCGTCCAGACGCTCACGGTCACCCGACGCTCGTGGCGCTTGTGCGAGATCAGCTCGATCCGACAGCCACGGACGGCTATCCGCGTGTGCTGCGTGATCTTCGCGCCGCTCTGAGCGATCATCGTGGTGGGCGCGATCAGCTCGGTCCTGCAAAGACGCCCGTGGGCGGCCAGCACCGAGTCCGAGCCGATCGGCAGATCGACGGTGACGCTCGAGATCGGCACGTCCGGGAGGCTTTCGAAGGTCGACGTCGTGATGCCGGTGCGCGAGATGTGAGTGTGGCCGACGAGCACGACCTCCAGCCCGTCGCCGCGCAGCACCAGATCGAGGTCGGGGAACGATTCGCCGCCGTGGGAGATCAGATACGCGGGGCCGGTGAGCGCGCCGGGAAGCACGGGTGTGCTCACCGAGACGGTGCCCACATCCGCGGTGTGAGCACAGCTGCCCGGCGGCAGCGAGGATTCGAAGCTGGCGGCGAGACACGCTTTTTGAAGTGTCGTCAGCCGCGAGGGCAACTGCTTGGGCAGCTGCAACTGGAGCTCGCGAATGTTCGCCTGGTGGGCCGGCTGCGTGATCTTGACCACCAGGCTGGCGCCACGGGCTTTGGTCGGTCTGCCGCCGCTGGCGGCGCTGAATCTTGGCTTGAATGGAAGTACGGCGCAGTCGCCGACCTGGAACCCGCTGGAGAGCGCCTGTGTGGCAGCGAAGCTCGAGCCGAGCATCGATTCGGTGCTCAGCGGGCCGCAGCTGGTGGGGTTGAACAGGAAGTTCGGTCGGCTTACCGACACGTTCAGGCTCTGCAGACGCAGGGGCACCCCTTCAACGATCGTCGGCAACTCGGCGGTGACGGTCACCCGGCCGCTGTACAGGCCGACGGTGATGCCTGCGCGTGTCTTGACCTCGCCGAGGTCATAAGGGCCGGCGACGGCGGGGACGACGACCGACAGGCCGTATGGCGCGCCGTCATAGGGGCCGGTGAGATAGGCCTTACCGGTGAACTCATACGGTTCTTCTCCTGCTCCGGCGGCGACCGTGACCGTGCCGATCAGGCTGCCGGCGGGACAGCTGCCTTCGCGGGCTGCCGGTTCGCCGCACAGCGGTACCGAGGAGATCGACCCGAGCAGCCCCGCGGGCAGCGTGGTTGAGATCCTCGACAGGTACTGCTGGCCGGTGGCCCTGCTGAGGCTGAAGTTGGCGGGGTCGTAGGCGCCCGCCCTTGCGGGAGGCTGCGGCGAGAGGCTCTGTGTGAGCGAGAATGGCAGCGGCGACGCACAGGACCCGCCTGCGCCGCTACCGTCCACCACGAACCCGCTCGCAATGGCGGTGGTTGGCACCTCACCGCCGTAGGGATCGATCGAGGCGCTGGGTTCGGCGGCGCCGCAGTTGAGCGGGTTGGCGAGCGGCGCCCGCTTGCCGCCTCGCAAGTGCAGCGTCAGCGATTCGAACGGCACCTGGGGGGCATTGCCGAAGACCGCGGTCAGGCGGCCCGTCGTGGCATTCGCCTTCACCGCGCCTTCCAAGCGCAGTCCGACCCCATACTGGGCCGCGTCTCCGTACAGGAAGATCCGGAACTCTTCGCCGGATTCGGAGTCCTTGCCGGGCTTGGGCGAGCCGACGTAGACGCCGCCGGTAAGCGACCCGTCCGGGATCCCGGGAGCGTTCACCGCGAACGAGCCGACCTCGGAGCCTGCGGGGCAGCTTTCGCCGGCGAACTGTTCGTCGCTGCATCCTTCGAGACCGTGTGCCGCGGAGGGGTTGAGGGTCATGCCTTCCGGCAGCGTGACTTCCGCCGTCCTGACGTCCGGCGAGTCGGGCTTGGACGGTTCGTCGGTCCTCTGGGGAACGCGCAGCTCCGCGCTGACGCCGTCAGGCTGATCGGACTGGCTGTCTTCGGCGCTCAGCGCGAGCGTAGGGTTGAACGCGAGCTCATCACAGCCGGTCGCCGTAACGGGCGTTTCATTGGTGTATTTCAGGTAAGTGCTCGGAGCTTCGTAGGAGTCGACGTGCAGCGTCGTGACCGGCTTGCTCGAGCAGGTGCTGGGCAGTGTGATGAATGCGTGGCCGTCTACGACACCGTTGAAGATCAGGCGCGACTCGATGACTTCCGGCTGGCGCGGGATATTTGGGATCGTGAAGTACTGGTGGTAGTCCCCTGTCGCGACGCCGCTGTTCTCGCTCGTTTCGGCTTCCGGATGCCAGCTGATGCCGCCTTCGAGGTAGACGTGACCCTGCAGGCTCAAAAGGTCAAGCGTCGGGCTCGCGATTTCCACACCGAACCGCGACGGCTGTCCCGGCTCGCGTTCCATGTTGTAGACGGGAAATTCTTCGGTGACGGTTTGCTTCACTCCGGCTGCGATTTCCGCCGTGCCTGTGGCCTTGTCGACCCCGACCTTGCTTGCTTCCGGGCACTCCTTGTTATCTGAGTTGAGCTCTTCTTCGGTGCAGAGGATGAGTTCGCCGTTGGCGTTCTTCGTCGCTTCCGGGTTCACCGCGAGGCCGGGTGGCAGGTCAACCCGCACTTCTTTGACGCTGCCCTCCGGTTCTTTCCAGCCTTCGACCCCCAGGAGGCTCTTGCCCTGAGACGCGAATTCGAAGTCCGTGATGCCGACGCTCGGGTGGCCGGCGGCCTGCGTGTAGAAGGCGGCGGACGAACCGGCGTCCGTGCAGCTGGATTCCTTGCACGTGCCGGCTTCCCACTTTTCAACCTTGAATGCAGCCGCTCCGGGAGCGAGCCAGAGAGCACCGATCACGGCCACCAGGCCGGCAACGAGGCGGCGGCGTACGGCTCGACCCGTCGCAACCTGGGTATCCGCCGTCGTGTCCATTCCTCTCCTCCTTGCTCTCAGGGAGCCGACACCGTGCGATGGCTGCGTTCGAAGCGCACCCCGCCACGCCCGATCCTTGCGATCACGCTCGCGATGAAGCCTCCGACGATCAGGTAGACGAGCAGCGCGATGCCCCAGTCGATGGTGATCGCGCGCTTGGGGTGATCGTTGAAGCTGATCAGCCCGGTGAACGCGCCGGCGAAGAAGTTTGCGCCCTGGTGGATGCCGTTGACGATGCTGTTGCTCGCGTTGGCATCGACGTCGCGCAGCACAATCGCCAGCAGGATCAGCAGCGCGATCAGGCTGGCCACGGCCATCACCAGCCGCGCGATCAGCAGCACCCCTGCTCCCGCGGTGCCCACTGCCGCCGCCCCGGCGTTTCGGGTACGCGCGTACGCTCTGGACCTGTGGCCGGGCGCTCGCTGGGGTTCCGGCGCGCCCGCTGCCTCGGTTCGCCCGTATTCGGGTTGGGCGGGTTCCCGCTGCCGCACGTATTCGGCGGGCTCACGCCGCCCGGGCACTTCGGCGGGGGCTGCCTGGTCCGCGCTCGCGTCGGCGGTCTGGCGTCTAAGCCTCATAGTGCCACATCCTTTTTGTGCTCGATCTGATCACGTTTTATTCAAACCCCTCCTGGGGGCGCCCTGTTGCCTACCCGCTTACCCCCTCGCCAACCCGGTCAGCTGCGGGGCATCACTCGGGAATCCGCGCCACGCTCACGCGCAAGCGCGTTGTCGATGCCCCAGCTCGGGGGCGGCACGTCGCCGGACGAAGCGAAGGGGGCGGCACGCCGACAGACGAAGCGAAAGTCGGCATGCCGCCGTGCCGTTCGGTTCGTTGGGTGACGCTCACCGGGGGACGCGATCGACACCCGCCGAAGGCACTGCAAGATCAGACTGCCCCGTACGGAGCACGCCTAAACCGAAGTTCCCGCGGTAGTCACGGTTGTTTTGGGTTGTGATCCTCGTATTGACGGGGGTTGCGGCCGTTTCGTGGTTGCGTGGTGTAGTCACTAGCT
>JBOGXX010000150.1:0-4325 GCA_050696475.1 Solirubrobacteraceae bacterium
CTCGCCACATGCGCGGTGCGCCGCACGTTCTCGCGGCGCGCGCTGTCATCGAAGCCCAGATCGCCGTTGAGGCCGTGGCGCAGGTTATCGCCGTCCAGCAGAAACGCGGGCTGGCCCGCCTCGAGCAGGCGCTCCTCCACCGCGGCAGCCACCGTCGACTTGCCCGCACCTGGCAGCCCCGTGAACCACAGCGTCGCGCCGGTATGCCCAAGTGCCTGCCAGCGCCGCTCGCGCGTCATGCGGGTGCCCTGCCAGCGGACGTTAGGACTGCGCTCGCTCTTGGTCCCCACCCCAGTGCCCTCCCCGCCCTCAACCTCCGTATCGAGGATCACACCGGCGCCGACGGTGTCATTCGTCGTCTCGTCGATCACGATCAGGCTGCCGGTCACGCGGTTGCGCCTATAGGAATCGAACACCAGCGGGGAGCTCAGCTCGATCTGCACGCGGGCGAGATCGTTGAGGTCGAGCGTGGTCGCACTCGAGTCGCGGCGCAGGCTCTCGACATCGATCCGGTAGCGGACGTCGATCTTGCCGACCATCGCCGATCGGGTCGTGTGCTTGACCAGATAACGCCTGCGCGGGCTCAGTGGCTCCTCCGACATCCAGCACATCAGGCACTCAAACCGAGTGGAGACCGTCGGCTGATTCTGGGCGCGCACGATCGTGCTACCGCGACTGACATCGATGTCGTCGTCGAGTCGCAGCGCCACGGACATCGGCGCGAAAGCTTCCTTCACCGGCCCCTCGTAAGCGTCGATGCCCGCCACCGTGCTGCGCTGCCCGCCGGGCAGGACCACGACCTCATCGCCCTGGCGGATGATGCCGCCGGCGAGCTGCCCGGCGTAGGCACGGTAGTCGACCACACTGCTGGCCGGCGGGCGGATCACCCACTGCACCGGGAAGCGCACATCGATCAGGTTTCTGTCGGACGCGATATGCACGTGCTCGAGGTGGTAGAGGACCGGAGGCCCCTGATACCACGGCATCGCCTCCGAGCGATCAACCACGTTGTCGCCCAGCAGCGCTGAGATCGGGATGAACGTCACGTCAGGAAGCTCCAGGCGCGCGGCAAAGGCGTCGAACTCCTCCACGATCGCGTCGAACACCGCCTCATCGAAGTCGACGAGGTCCATCTTGTTGACGCACACGACCACGTGCGGGATGCCGAGCATCGAGCTGATGAAGGCGTGGCGCTTGGATTGCGCAACGACACCCTTGCGCGCGTCCACCAGCACGATCGCCAGATCGGCGGTGGAGGCGCCGGTGACCATGTTGCGCGTGTATTGCTCATGCCCCGGAGTGTCCGCGATGATGAAGCGGCGCTGCGCGGTGGCGAAGTAGCGGTAGGCAACGTCGATCGTGATGCCCTGCTCGCGCTCCGCGCGCAGCCCGTCGGTCAGCAGCGAAAGGTCGACAAACTCGTGTCCCATCTGCTGGCTGGTCTGCTCGACATGCGCAAGCTGGTCCGCCAGCACCTGCTTGGAGTCGTACAGCAGCCGGCCGATCAGCGTGCTCTTGCCGTCGTCCACCGATCCGGCGGTGGCGAAGCGCAGCAGGTCCGCCGGGCGCTCGCTCAGACGACGGAACAGTGCTGCCGAGCCCTCCTGCGCGGTCTGCTCGGTATCCGCGCGCGCTGCGCCGTTCCCGTTCAGCGCAAGCCCGTGCGAGGACTCCACGTCGCCCTCCGACATCAGAAGTACCCCTGCCGCTTGCGATCCTCCATGGCCGCCTCGGTGACCCGATCGTCCGCGCGCGTCTGCCCGCGCTCGGTGACCTGGGTCGCCGCGATCTCCGCCACGACCTCCTCCAGCGTCCCGGCGGTGGACTCGACCGCCCCCGTACAGCTCATGTCGCCGACCGTGCGGTAGCGCACCTGGGCGGAGAACACCTCCTCTCCTTCCATCAACTCCACGAACGGGCTGACCGCGTAGAGCATTCCGTCGCGAGCGAAGACCTCACGCTCGTGAGCAAAGTAGATCGAGGGCACCTCCAACTCCTCCTCCGCTATGTACTGCCACACGTCGAGCTCAGTCCAGTTGGAGATCGGAAACACCCGAACATGCTCACCTTTGCGAATGCGGCCATTGTAGAGGCTCCACAGCTCGGGGCGCTGCTTCTGGGGCTCCCACTGCCCGAAGTGATCGCGGAAGGAGAGGATGCGCTCCTTCGCCCGCGCGCGCTCCTCGTCACGCCGCGCGCCGCCGAACGCCGCATCGAACCGGTGCTCGGCGATCGCGTCGAGCAGCGTGATCGTCTGCAGCGCGTTGCGCGATGCGCGCGGACCGGTCTCATCGAGGGCCCGCCCGTTGTTGATCGAGTCCTCCACGGACGCCACTATCAACCTCTCCCCGAGCTCCTCGATCCGGCGATCGCGGAACTCGAGCGCCTCCGGGAAGTTGTGGCCGGTATCGACGTGCATCACCGGGAAGGGAAACGGCGCCGGGCGGAACGCCTTCTCCGCCAGGCGCAACAGGACGATCGAGTCCTTACCGCCGCTGAACAGCAGCACCGGACGCTCGAATTCGGCGATCGTCTCACGCATCACGTGGACCGCCTCCGCCTCGAGCGTGCGCAGATGGCTCAGATGGTAGGTTGCTGGCATCCCTGCTGGCTTTCAGTCGGTGTCTGTGGTCTACGCCTAGATCGTCAAGCGGCTGAGCACGAGCTTGTTCTGAGCACGAGCTTGGTGAAGGTTAGAGCGCCGGTGCCCGCTTTGCAAGCCTCGCGAAAGGTGTGTGGGGACGCGCAGGTGGCAGGCGCTGCTACGGTGCGCGCCGCTGCAGACGGCGGCGCACAGGCGCCGTCGAGGGAGCAGCGCACGAACGCCATGAGCGCACCGACGAGGCAACCGCCGTCTGAAATGGCGGGGTCCAACGCACAGCGGCCTCGCGTGCTGATGCTGGGCATGGGCTGGTTCCCGACCACGCCGGGCGGGTTGAACCGCTATTACCGCTCGCTCTTGGAGCAGCTACCCGAGGCGAGCGGCGTGGTGGTTGGGCCCGCGGACAGTCCACCCGCCTCGATCACGGTCGTCGACGATGCCTCGCGGGCACTGCCGCGCAGGCTGCTCGACTTCTGCTTGGCCGCCCGGCGCGCCGCGGCAGGCACGGACGTGGTCGACGCTCATTTTGCGCTCTACGCAGCGGCGCCGCTGCTGCTGATCAAGCGACTGCGACGGCACCCGCTCGTCTTCCACTTCCACGGACCGTGGGCACAAGAGAACCTTGCCGCCGGCGACATCTCGCGCCCGCGATATCTGATGCGCGCCGCCATCGAGCGAAAGGTGCTGCGACGCGCGGACGCGCACATCGTGCTCTCCTCAGCCTTCCGAAGGGTGCTCGTCGAGCGCTTTCGGGTGCCTCCGTGGGAGGTGCACGTCCTGACGCCGGGGGTAGAGCTCGAGCGGTTCACCCCCGCTGGCAGAAGCGACGTCCGTGAGCGCCTCGGTATCGGTCCACAAGCGTTTGTAGCTGTCTGCGTTCGCCGTCTGGTGCCGCGCATGGGACACGAGGTGCTGCTCGACGCCTGGGAACAGGTCATCGACTCGCTGCCGGACGGGTCGCTGCTGCTGATCGTCGGCGACGGGCCGCTGCGCGAGGCGCTGTCCGAGCGCGCCGCGCGATCGCCGTTGCGCGGTCGCGTTCGCATCCTCGGCCGGCTCTCCGAGGCGGAGCTCGTCGATGCCTACCGCGTCGCCGATGTGGCCGTGGTGCCCAGCCTCGAGCTCGAGGGCTTCGGCCTCGTGGTGCCCGAGGCGGCCGCATGCGGCACCCCCAGCATCGTCAGCAACGTCGGTGGGCTGCCCGAGGTGGCGAGCGGCCTCGACAGCTCGTTGATCGTTCCCGATGGCGATGCCGGGGATCTGGCGCAGCGTCTCGATGCGGCGGCCCGTGGCCACCTGCCCAGCCGTCAGGCGACTCGCCAGTTCGCCGAGCGCTTCTCCTGGCCGCAGCTCGCCACACGCCACCGTGAGCTCTACCGGCGGTTGGCAGCCGGCCGGCGAGACCCGCGCCCGCGTGTCGTGATCCTCGATCATGTGGCGAGGCTCTCCGGTGGCGAGATCGCGCTCCTGCGGTTGCTCACCCATCTACGTGACGTCAACGTGCACGTGATCCTCGGCGAGGAGGGCCCGCTGGCTGAGCGTCTCCAGGCGGCGGGCGTGTCGGTTGAGGTCATGCCAATCGCCGCATCGGCACGAGACCTGCGGCGCGACAGCGTCCGGCCTGGCGCACTCTCAGCCGTGAACGCAGCGCAGATGCTCGCTTACGTCGTCCGCCTTGCTGCGCGCCTGAGAGCCCTTCAAGCGGACCTCGTGCACACGAACT
>JBOGXX010000151.1:0-12457 GCA_050696475.1 Solirubrobacteraceae bacterium
TACGACCGTCGCACAGCGCGACACCGAGCGGCGCCGCGGCTCTCGGTCGGGCGGTTCTGCGCCAGCGGCGCGCGGGCGCCGTGACTCGCATCAGGTCACGGCGCCCGCTGGTACAAACGCTCGGTGCGCCAGAGGGAAGCATCGCCGAGCTTTCCTCGAGGTGACCGGGAGGGGAAGGTCACGCTCAAGCCTGTGAAGAGCGCTATTTTCGCCTGGCGTCGCCCTTCTTACGCTTCTTGGACTTCTTCGCCTTGTAACTCTTGACCATGTGGCAGCCTTCGACGGCGATCTTCGTGGTCTGTTTGATCACGGCGCCGTTCTGGCCGGTGATCGTGGTGGGCATCGCAAGCGGCTCGAACACCAGCCGCTTGGACGTCTTGCGCACGTGAACGACGCGCCCGTGGCGACGCACGAGATGACCGTGGCGGCGCAGCGCGACAAGCCGGCGCACCGTCACCGTTCTCGTGGAGCACAGGCTGCCGTAGGCGGCGAAGATCGAATGCGGCCCCTCGGGCAGGATCGCGTCAAAGCTCGTGAACGGCACGTCCGGCACCGCGTTGAACGTCGAGCTCGTGATGCCCTTTTTGATATCGGTCTGCCCGTCGAGGATCACGGTGATGCCTTCGCCCTGCAGCACGAACTCGACGTCGGGGAACGCCGCGCCGCCGTGGGAGACGAGGTAGGCCGGGCCCGCCAGCGGGCTCTTCAGCACCGGGGTGTGCACGGTCGCCGTGCCGATCACCGAGCCTTCCGGGCAGCTCGCCGGGTTCGCTTCGAACACCGCCGCCAGGCAGGCTTTCTGAAGCGTCGTCAGCCGCGACGGCAGCACCTTGGGGAAGGCGAGCGTCGTCTTGGCGATGTTCGCCTGGCCCGGGCCGGAGGTGACCTTCACGTGGAGGTATGCCCCGTTCACTTTGCTCGTCTTTGCCTGCGTCAGCGCGGTGAGCTTGGGCTTGAAGGGCAGAGTCGCGCAGTTGGCCACCTGAAACGGGGTCGACACGGCAGCGCTCGCGCCCTGCGCTCCCGTCAGCGTTCCGCTGATCGACATCGGGTTGCAGTCGGTCGGGTTGAACGTGAAGCCGAGTCGGTCGACCGTGACGTTGATCGCTTTCAGCTGCGTCGGGACGCCTTTGAGCATCGTCGGGAACGGGTCTGAGGTGATCGTCACCGCGGCGGTGTAGGGATCGACGTTGATCCTCGCGCGCACGATCACGCTGCCGAGGTTGAACGGCCCTGCGACCGCGGGGGTGACGACCGCCAGGCCGAACGGCGCGCCCTTGTAGGGGCCGGTGAGGTAGACCTGACCGGGGAGCGTATAGGGGCTTGAACCCAGACCGGAGCTCGCCGTCGAGTGGCCGATCTCACTTTCAGCGCCGCACGTCCCCTCAGCGGCCTGCGGTTCGCCGCACGGCGTGACCGAGGAGAGCAGCGCCGCGACGCCCGGCGGCAGGTGCATCGTCAGGGCACGCAGCGCCTGATCGGCGTCGGGGTGGGCGATCTGAAGCGTGAACGGGGTGAAGGCGCCCGCCTGGACGTTTGTCGTCTGCGCGGTGAAGGACGGCGCGAAGGGCTGCGGGCTGGCGCACGGGGAGCCCCCAGGACCCGAGCTGATCTGAAAGTTCGAGGACGGCGACCGGGAGGCGCCGTCCGACCACGGCGTGAACGAGCTCGTGGTCGTGTACGTCCCGCAGGCCGACGGTGTCGAGAGCGACGCGCGCGGACCGCCGAAGAAGTGCAGCTGCAAATCTTCAAAGGGCAGCTGCGGCGTGTCTTCGAAGGTCGAGGTCAGCTGCCCCGTGATCGGGTCCGGCGTGACCTTGCCGGCGAGCTTGACGAGCACGCCCGAAACCGGGTCCTGCGCGATCAGATACAGCACCAGCGGCGCTTGGAAGGGGTTGGTGTCCTGCGCGGCGAGGTAGAGCGCGCCTTCCAGTTCGTTTGCCAGCAGCGGCGTCTTGATCTTGACCGTGCCGACCTTCGCGGCTTCAGGGCAGCTCGACGCGGCCGGCGAGAATTCGTGGTTGTCGGTCTGGGCGCGTTCTTCGCCCCCTTCAAAGCCGACCTGCGCGGTGGAGCAGGTCAAAAGGCCACCCGCCGCTGCGGGGCTGAGCTGCAGCCCTTCCGGCAGGGCCACTCTTGTGTCCTTGACGTCGGCCTCGGCGAGGGCTTCTGCTTCGAGGGTCGTGCTCTGCGGGACTTTCACCTCGACGTTCAGCCCGGCCGGCGTGCTGGCCGCCTGCCCTTCGGGTTCGACATTGATCGAGGGGCTGAAGGGAAGTTCTCCACAGCCTTCAAGGGTCTCCGGGGAAGGGGATTCGAGGGGCGGCAGGAAGGCGGCCTCGGGCACCCACGACCTAGCTTCCACGGTGCTCGTCAATGGCGCCGCGCACGAGGTGGGAAGCGTCAGGAAGGCCTGCTGGGGGCCGCCAACGCAACTCTCGTTTTCCGGACCGCCAAATGGTATCCAACCGCCGTCCGCCAAGCAGGTATATCCGCGGGACTGGTCGTGTAGCGAACTGCCCGGCACACCCCAGAGCGTCACACGACTCGATAGGAGGGTGGCATTCTGAACGACGTTATCGACGTTGACGGTCACGCCGTAATCGCCCCCGGTGCGAACCGCCGTATCGAGAATTACCGGGACGTTAAGCGCGTCGAAGCCGAACCGGGCCGGCTCGCCTCGTGCTGGGGTGAGATTGAACACAGGCACGGGCAGCGTGATCAGACCGTAGAGGTTAGGCTGGTCGATGGTCACCGACGCGACCCCGACGGCCGTGTTCGATGGACACAGGTTTACACCAACGGCTGGTCCTTCCGTGAACTCCAGATCGGTACACTGCGGCAACGGCGTCGCATCGCCGACGAGGCCCGGCGGCAGCTTGACGCGCAGATCCTTCACCAGAGCCGGTGCCTTGAACGGTTCAGCTGTTTGGTTCAATACTAGCGTCGTGGTCAACTGGAACGGGTGGGAGCCCGCACCCCTGTCTGGCGCGCCGCCCTCTTCTTCCGGTGTGAGCTGATAGCCTTCGACTCCAAACGGGGTCGGCACACCCGTGACGGTCAGCGGCCGCATCAGCGACGCACTCGGCGCGCCGCCGCCGGATATCATCACTTTGTTTTCCTCGCTGGCCTGACTGCTCGCTTTCACGTGAACGATGACTTCCAGATGTTCATATGGCGGCAGCTTACCGGTGAATTCGCAGGACCCGCTGGGCTGACTGCAAGCTAGAGCCCTGCGACGAGAGGGGAAGGAGCCGGACGTTCCTTCTATCGCAGTCGCGGTCAGACCGGGGGGGAGCGCGTCAGCGATCGTGACCGGCGTGGTGGCGCCATTGACTTCGCCGTCACCGAGATTAGTCGCGCCAATTATGACCTCGCCTTCGCCGCCCGGGGGGAGGTTCGTCGGCCTGGAGCCGGAGGACAGCTGCCACCACGGTGATTCGGCGAGCGCAGGCGTGGCCCCCGTTATCGCCAGCGCGACGCTGGCTATTAAAGCCAAAACAGCCACATAGATAAACCGAGAGTCAGCGATGGCGCATCACCTTCGAGTTCGCTTTGACTTCTTGGCATTGTGTCTCGCGCCATACCGCTTCCTGGCCAGCGCCTCGCACCCTGACCGACGGTTCTTGGGCTTCTTCCGGCAGGCCTTCAGAGCATGCGCAAGCTTCTGCGAGCTGGCACCGTATCGCCTGCGGGCGAGCGCTCTACAGGCAGCTCTTGTCCTCTTGGGCTTCTTTGCGCAGGCCCGCAGGGCCCTCGCGAGCTTCTGCGCGCGCGTCAGCGACTTGGACTTCTTCATGGGGCCGCTGGGCGAAACCACGAGATTGCCGGGGCCCTGAAATGTCGAGCTCCCGGGCGCCGCGACGCTCGCGGGCTGCGGCGAGGGCGCCGGTTTGCACGCTTCGGCGGTGCTGCACGGCGGCGCAGAGACTGGGGGCGTGGAGCACGGCTGGGTTGTGGTGCACACGTGGGCGTCGTAGACGTCGAGGCCGGTGTCAACGTCCTGCGGCGCGAGCCGATTAGGCGTGAGGAAGAAGACGTCATCGCCGCTGACACTGGCGTCGAGGAACACCGCTTCCTGGCCGAACGCCGATTCTTCACCGGAGGACGTGCCCGACGAGATCAGTGATACGCAGCCTGCCGAACGGTCGCTGAACGTTTCGCTGGAGCTCGTGCAGCTGCCGAGCCCCTGCGGCTCGTACTCATACACGTCACCGTTGCCGTTCACGTCCCCGGGGACCAGCGCATCCGGGCTGTTGAAAAACAGCCGGCCGCTGTCTGACAGGTATCGCGACTGGTAGAGGGCTCTCGTGTTTGTCATCGACGTCCATCCCGGGACGCTCCCCGCCAGCCAGCGACCGCTCCAAGCCGTGTCCTGATGAAGGAGCGGCGTTGTGCTTCCGGTGTCGAGAACGCCCGTTGGCCGTGCGCCGCTCGGGTCACACGACGCGCAGATCAAACCGTCGGTGCCCACGTCGTAGAGGAAGACCTCCTCGTCGGGCACGCCGCTGTGAGCGTCGATATTTTCATACCCAGTCAGGCTCCTGTCTGACATGAACGCCACGTAGCCGCCTTCCGGTGAGACGCGCGAGGTCAGTTTGCCCAGTTCGTTATGTACAGGACCGGCTTCCCAATCAGGCGCATCTTCGCTCGAAAGCACGGCGATGAGCGTCGTCGTCCATTCCGTGCCCGTACGGTGCAGCACATAGAGGTTCTGGGCACCAGATACCGCTTTTTCTCTCTCGCCGTTTTCGGCCGTGGACAGAACACCCGTGGCGACGAAGTAGACGTAGGAGCCATCTTCGCTGGCACCCAACACGGTGCCCTGCAAGTCGGCGCTTTCGCCGCTGTGTTCGTCGACCGAAAGATCGCTCAGCTTGACCGCCAGCCTGCCGCCTTCGGTCTTGACCTCGGCCTCGTACAGGTCCGGTGCACCTGCACCGGCGGTCGAGTCGAAGGTCAGGCGCGAGGCGTCGGTGAAGAACACCTGCGAGCCTTCGCTGTTGGCTGTCTGGAAGACCGCCTGACCGGGACCACCGGACGCCTGTTCGTGGGCCGCGTTTTCTTCGATGGCGTCGAGCTGGATAGTTTCCGCGGTCGTCGTGTCGCGCATGTAGAGGTGGTGTTCGCCGACTTGTTCAGACCAGACGATGCGCGAGCCATCGTTGGAGATCGCATGTCTGACGTCAGAGCTCGCATAGCCGAGAGCCGTAGAAGGGGTGGCCGGCGCGCCGCCGGGCAGGACGCTGACGAGCTGCAGCTGGCCGCCGACCCACTCGTAGATGCCATTTTCGACTGCTTCGGTTCCCGACTTCAGGGCCACTTTGGACTCGATCACGACGTGGCTCAGGTCGGGTGTGGCGCCGAGGAATGAAACGCCCCGTTCAAAGACCCCTGGTTTCTCTTCTCTTCCGCCGAATTTCGTGCCCGCCGGCACGTTATCGGCGGTGACGAGCGGCTCGAATTCGCCGCTGCCGGGGCGGCTCAGGTAGATCGTCCTTTCGGCGCCTTCGCCGAGCGGCGGCAGCGGCGTCGCCCCGAACGGTTCCACGAGCGCGAGCGAGAGGTCGGGCGAGAAGAAGCGGTATTCGCTCCCCTGTCCCGCGAAGACGCCGACCACCGCGCTGTTGGGCGTCTCGATGTCCTGTGAGGACCAGCCGCCGCCGGTGCGCGTCGAGACTGTTTGTGCAGTATTCAGCAGGCTGCCCGCCGGGATTTCGACGCTCGCAGCAGCGGTCAGATAAGTGATCACGCCGCCGTCTTCGGAGGCCTGCACGCTCCCTCCTTCGTTGATCGGCAGGATCCCGGCCCCGTGCTTGTCCGGCGGCGAGACCAGTTCCCAGGCGCGGCCGTCTGGCAACGCGAAGGTGGTGCCGGAAGGCTGCGTCGTGAACGTCTGATCGAGGCCTTGCGCGGTGCCGTGGACGTTGCTCGCAAGCACGCGGTAGTGATAGGTGGTGTTCGCCCGCAGGCCTTGCAGGCTCGTGCTGGCGACCACGACGCTTTCGCCTGCGCCGATGTCGGTTCCCGGCGGGGCGGGCATGCTCGTGCAGGAGGAGGGACTGGCGGCACAACTGACCGTGCCGTACTGGAAGTAATAGGTCGTATCGGCGCCGGTCGGATCGATCTGCGCTTCGAGCGTCGCTCCGCTCGACGTCACATTCGCGACCGACTCGCTTTCGATCGTCGGGGCTTCCGGCGTGGTCGGCCCGAAGATGTCCACGACGCTAGCCGGGGAGCCACGGTCGGCTACATAGACATCGCCGGCGGCGCTAACCGCGACACCCGTGGGTTCGGTGAACGAGCCGCCAGGGGTCCCCGAACCCATGATCTGTCCCATGAAGCCACCCGCGGCGTCAAACTCATCGACCACGCGCCGCTCGCGGTCGCTCGCGTAGAGATGGCCGGCGGAGTCGACCGCCAAACCCGTCAGCTCGCCGAAGGAGCCGCCCGGAACGCTCGCGCCCGTGAACTGCCTGACCTCGCTCCCCGCGGAGTTGAACTCGATGATCTGGTCCCCAGCTTCTTCGGGGGAGACCACGACGTAGACATCGCCGCTGGAGTCGACCGCCACGGCGCCCGGCCTGCTCAGACCCGTCAGCTGCGATTGGTATTCACCGGCGGCGTTGAACTTGTCGACCACTTCATCTTCGCCATCGGCGACGTAGACGTCGCGGCTTGACTGATCAACGGCCACGTGAAGCTCTTCGCCGAATTCTTCCGTGGGCGTGCTCGAGCCGTCGAGTGTCGCGGCTTTCTGGAGTTTGCCGGCCGCACTGAACGCATAGACGAGATGGGCACCGGAATCCGCGACGTAGAGGCGCCCGCTGGTGTCATCGACCGCTGTGCTGCAGGCTTCCAGAAACGATTCTTCAGCGGTGGCCGAACCGTCGATCTCGCGTATGTATTCACCGGAGGATTCGAAGACGTCGATCATCCCCTCGCCGAGATCCGCGACATATACCTGCTGGCTGGAGCCATCTACCTTGACCCCGCACACTTGGCTGCTAAAGGGTTCGCCGTGCGCTTCGGTGAGCTGGGAGAGGTAGGGGTGGACGAGGGCCGCCTGCGCGCGATTACCCATGAACAGCAACACGCCGCCCATCGCACACACGATCACCACGGCTGCGACCGGCAGCCGACGACACGCCTCCCTCCTTATCGATGCCCCTTGGTTCTCCAACACTTCCCTCCGCTCTCGACTGCCCATCCCCCGCCTTCACATACATGAGTGGTGCGTAGGTTGGTCCCACGCACCACTCACTTGCACCGTCTGGTGAACTCTACGCCTTGAGTTCCTCCGCTACTTTAAACAGGATCGTATCTTGCGAGCTCTCGCAGGCTTCCTCCCAGCCTAGGCCGCCAATTTCGGCTTCGAGGACATCCTTTGCGCCACCTTCGAATTTTTCGACTTCCTGTTTTTCGCTGACACAGTTAAAGGAGAGCGCGAACGTTTCTGGGGGTGTTACTAGTTTGTTGACGGGCGTGACTCTCCCAATGACGGAGTTGCCGCCTTTGCCTGTGCCTTCGCCTACTTTGACTTTCACTTCTGCGCATTCGAATTCTGCAAACAGACCGCCTGCGGTTTTGGGTGAAAGCGACAGCCCGACTTCTTTTTTAGCCGCGTTAATGTAACCAAGAAGGCTGACGAGAAGATTTGTGACGATCTTCCCTTTCGTCGTGGTGTTCTGGCATTTAGCTTTGAGGGTTAGGCTTTCGCATCCGAGGAACGTAACCGTTACAGTATCTTCTTTTTTCGTGGTGCCGACGAGTTCACCTTTATTTGTATCGCTTTTGCATTTGATCACCTGTTTCGACGCTTCGAGAAAGCTTTCGCCGCTTTTGGAGGTGAATTTGGTTTTCGCCGCTCCGGGTACGAATTCCGGCAACGCCGCCGACGCCGACGCAGCCACAACCGCGCTGAGCGCGAACACGGCGACGAGGGCCAATCCGATGATCTTGATGCGTTTCATGATCTCTTTCATCTCCTTCTTGCTGGTTGCTGACCGGTGCCGGGCTCTCGTCCTTCAGGGCAGAGATGCTCCGATCCGGCCTGTTCCGTCCGTTTGGGACCTCCACGACGGAAGGACCCCTTTCGACTCGGACCACCGGACTACAGCACAGAGGCTGGCGACTGTCAAGCGAGAGGTAGCGCAGCGTTTCCGACTCCTTGGCGCAACCAGATCGGAGGCTCGGCGCGCCGCGAGATGTGAGGGCTCATCCTGGCGGGCTTTGGCTCGACGATGCCTCCTCGTCCTGGCCTGAAAGCGGGGCTGACGACGGAGCCGGCGAGTGCTCGACGCTGCGCGCGAGCGACGCCCCATCGCGCCTCGGCGACCTTGCAAAACCGCATGCGGCAGCGGATATCCGTCGCTCCTCGGGTATGATCGGCCGCGCTTCTCCTGTCGGCTTGCGCCGGCATGAGTTGGTTGTTGGCCGGTGCCGGGGTGCTCGTCTTTCAGGGCAGAGACGCCCCGGCCCCGGTTCCTTGCCCGCACGCGGGCGAGAGGACGGTCTATCACAACGCGCTCGACTCGTTGGGTGCGGTGCTCGGGGACCTCAGTTGCCTCGCGGCGAGTGGACAGATGTTCGACCCCGGCCATATATTCCGGGCACGAGCACCCGCCATCAGCGCGGTGATCGACCAGCACCGTCCCGCCTGCCTATCGCATGCCATCACAGAGAACTCCGCGCGAGCCGCCCCCGCCCGCGCGAGCGCTCGCGCGTGAGCAGGTGCTGGCCACGCAGCGCCTAGCGCTGATGGGGGCGATGATCGACGCGGTCGGCGAGAACGGCTACCAGGCGACGTCGGTCGAGAACGTGGTCAAGCGCGCCGGGGTCGCGCGCAAGACGTTCTATGCGCACTTCGCAAACAAGCAGCAGTGCCTGCTGGAGGCGCACGAGCTGATCGTCGGGGCGACCCTGGAGCGCGTCGAGCGCGCCTACCTGCAGGCCGAGGGCCGCCTGGCGCGCGCGCACGCTGCGATCGGCGCGGTGTTCGAGGCGGCACTTGAGAACCCCAACGCCGTGCGCCTGAGCGTAGTCGAGATCGCCGCCGCCGGCCCGGCGGGGATCGAGCTGCGCGAGCGCGCGCTGGAGCGCTTTGAGCACTTCATCGCGGGCGCGCTGGAGCTCGGGGCCGGTGAGGGCGTCGTCTCTGCGACGGCGCTGAAGGTGGTCATCGGTGGCGTCAACAGGGTCCTCTACCAGCGCGTGCATCGCGCCAAGCCCGCCGAGCTGCTCGCGCTCGTCCCCGCCCTCGCAAGCTGGGCCACCTCCTACCACCCCGCCCCCGCCGAGGTCCTCACCGAGCCCCGTGGCGATCCTCTCAAGGGCCTGCGCGCGGCGGGCGCGCTGGACGGCGGGCGCGCACCCGGGACGCTCGCCCCGCACGCGCGCCTTCACAACCGTCGGGGCCTGCGCGGAGAGCAGGGCGCCTCCAAGGCCTTCATCGCGCACAGCCAGCGCGAGCGGATCCTCGACGCCGTCGTGAACCTCACCGCCGAGGAGGGCTACTCCGAGCTGAAAGTCGACGACATCGCACGGCAGGCCGCTGTCTCCCTGGACGCCTTCTACGAGCACTTCGCAGACAAGGAAGACGCGTTCCTCGCCGCCTATGAAATCGGGCACGCAAAGAGCCTTGCGATCGTCGAACGCGCCTACAGCGCACAGCCCGACTGGCGCCTTGGCGTGCGCGCCGCCCTCTCAGCCCTATTTGACTTCCTCGCCTCAGAGCCCTCCTACGCGCACATCGCGCTGCTGGACGCGCTGATCGCCAGCACCCGCACGGCCGAGCGCTCGACCGACGCGGTCGGCGCCTACGGACGGATCCTGATCCCCGGCATGGAGCAGGCACCGGCGCACGCCCGCCCGCCCGCCGTCACGATCGATGCGATCGTCGGCGGCATCTTCGAGCTGTGCCTGCACCACGCCCTGCAGGGCCAGATTACAGAGCTGCCCGACCTGACCGTCTCGGCCACCTACATCGCGCTCGCGCCGTTCATCGGCGCCGAGGAGGCCGCGCGCATCGCGATCGAGCCGACCTGAGGCCCGAGGCCGGCGTGGGGAGCGCATCTCACCCACCAGCGAGCGCCAGCGCCGCGCGGCAGGCCATACGCCGCTGACGCCTGCCCTTCGCATCGGCCAGTCGCCCCCCACGCATACGCATTCCTGAAAGCGACGCGGCACCGCGCGACGTCGTGGAGCAGCGCGGTCACCAGCACCGGGCGCACGCGCCCTGCGCGCTCAGCCAGCCGCCGCCCAGCTACTCCACGACCCTCACAGACTACGGGCATGAAAATGCGGCTGGGCTGCTGTCCGGCCGGGATCGTAGGGTCGCGTGACCGGGACAGGGGCCTTGTGGAAGCGTGTTGTGGGCAGGCCGTTGTGCATCTGGGCTGTGAGCCCGTCAATGACTAGATGGCCGCCCCTGCGACTCGCCCGGTTGGGCTGAGAGCCCGTATCCGTAGTTGTCGCTGCCCGCGCGCACTTCCAGCTCAAAGAGATCACGATGAGAGGAGGCGATGCCGTGCAGCGCTCGTTTGGTTTGGATGTTCACCTCGACTTCTGCGAGGTCGCGGTGTTTGAGGACGGCCGTGTTTCACAGCTCGGCCGGATCGCGAGCACGCCGGAGGCGATCCGCGAGTTCGCGGCCGGCCTTGGCGGCAGCGATCAGGTGGTGCTCGAGGCGTCTTGCGGCGCGATGAGGATCGCGCGGCTGTTGGAAGAAGGCCCGGTCGCGCGAGTGGTGGTCTGCAACGCGGCGGAGACCCGCGCGATCTCGCACGCACGGGTGAAGTCCGACCGCTTCGACGCCGCGATGCTCGCGAAGCTTCTGGCGGCGGGGATGCTCAACGCGGTGTGGATACCCGACGAGACGACGAGCGCGTTGCGCCGGCGCGTCGCCCGCCGCGCGGGGCTGGTTCGTGCGAGGACCCGCGTGAAGAACGAGGTCCACGCGGTGCTCGCACGATGCCTTATCGGCCGCCCGCCGGTGAGCGACCTGTTCGGCAAGCAGGGCCGCGTTTGGCTCGCCGAGCAGGAGCTCCCCGAAGAGGAGGCGCAGACGGTGACCAGCTGCCTGCGCCACATCGACTTCCTGGACGGCGAGATCGCGCAGCTCGATCAGCGGATCGCCCGCCAGGCGCTCGCGCTCCCGGGGTTTCACCGGCTGCTGACGATCCCCGGCGTCGACGTCGGCACCGCCGCCGCGGTGATCGGCGCCGTCGGCGATATCACGCGCTTTCACAGTCCCGGCCAGCTCGTCGCATATCTCGGCCTGGACCCGCGGGTCCGGCAATCCGGCTCAGAGCCCGCGCGCTATGGGCACATCTCAAAGCGCGGGGATCCGCAGGCCCGCGCGATGCTCGTCGAGGCCGCCTGGCGGGCGATTCGTACCCCAGGGCCACTACGCGCGTTCGGTGAGCGCGTGCGCGCGCGCCGCGGCGCGCAGATCGCCGCCGTCGCGGTCGCGCGCAAGCTGCTGGTGCTCTGCTGGCACCTGCTCACCAAGGACCAGGACTACGCGTTCGCGCGCCCATCACTGACACGCCAGAAGACCCGCCGCCTGGAACTGCTCGCCGGCGCCCCACCGCTGCCGCGCCGTCACGACGGACCCACGGTCTCGCCGACGAGCAGCCAGCGCACGGCCGAGCAGGCGCTGCAACGGCAGGCCGAGCTCGCCTACCGGCGGCTGGTCGCTGATTGGCGCACGACAGCACCGAGAGGGGGTGCGGGCGCGACACCGGGGCGCGCATCCAATAGGCCCTCGAAGGGCAAAGCCGCGCGGCAGGCCACAAGCCCCTGACGCCTGCGCTTCGCTACGTCAGTCACCCGCACCCAGCACACATCCTCCCACCATCGCCCGCCGGACGCGACCCGCTCCAGCGGATCACTCGGCGTGCCTCGCTGCGGGCTCTCCGAGCGCCGCACGCCGGACGCGACCCGCTCCAGCGGATCACTCGGCGTGCCTCGCTGCGGGCTCTCCGAGCGCCGCCGCACAGCACAACTGCCCGTATAGACCAGATGCACGCCCCAGCAGGGGCTGTGCGATCGCTGTGCCCGCCGCCGCCCTCGATCGCGCGAGCGACGGGCAATCCAGCACCACCCGCGAGCTCCGTGCCGATCCCGCATTCACCGAAAGAAATGCTGCTGGTCCCCTTGCTTTTTCATCCGTGATGCACGGGTGTGCCATCGGTGTGTGAGCGCTGTGCAAGTCGTTGGCCGTTTCGGGCCGCTCAGGGTCATCACACATGTGATGACCGCATCGAGCATCCCTGCGTCCGGAGGCGGCGGCTACGCGCGCTACCTGGAGTCAAAGACCGTCGAGCCCGAGCGCGGGGACTACTACCTCACCCCGGACGGCGAGATGACGCAGGCCCCCGGCCGCTGGCTCTCCGACGAGGAGACCCTGGCGAGGCTCGGGGTGCAGCCGGGCGCGCCGGTCGATGGCGCGGAC
>JBOGXX010000152.1:0-13493 GCA_050696475.1 Solirubrobacteraceae bacterium
GCCTCGCGCGGCGCGCTCGCCTCGCTCGCCCACCAGGTGCGCTACGACGTCCGCGCCAGCTTGCGCAACCCGCGAGCGCGCTTCTTCACGTTCTTCTTTCCGATCGTACTGCTCGTGATCTTCACCGGCGTGTTCGGCCACGGCAGCACCACGATCGACGGCAGCCACGTGAAGCTCTCTCGCTTCTACGTCCCGGGCATCCTCGCGATGTCGATCGTCGTCGCCTCCTACGCCAACCTGGTCATCTCGATCGCCACCCTGCGCGAGTCCGGCGTGCTGAAGCGCCGTCGTGCGACCCCGGTCGCGCCCGCGCTGCTGATCGCCGGGCAGGCGATCTCGACGGTGGTGATCGTCGCGATCATGACAACGCTGCTGCTGGTGATCGGCAAGCTCGCATACGGCGTCGGGATCGCTCCCGCCGCGCTGGCGGCGATCGCCTGCACGGCCGCCGTGGCGACGCTGGCGTTCGCCTGCATCGGCTATGCGGTGTCGGGACTGATCGGATCCCCCGACGCCGCCCAGCCGATCGTGCAGGCCACGACCCTGCCGCTGTGGTTCATCTCAGGCGTGTTCATCCCCACCTCCAGCCTCGACGGCACGCTACGGACGCTCGGCAGGCTGTTTCCCGTCGAGCACCTGTCCGCAAGTCTCCAGCGCGCCTCCGTGCACGCGTCGTTCAGCGGCGCGGTCTCCGCCGGCGACCTGCTCGTGCTCGCCGCCTGGGGGCTCGCCGCCGGCGCATTCGCCGCCTGGCGCTTCAGCTGGCTGCCAAGCGTCCAGGGAGCGGGTGCGTAGAGTGCTGGAGGTGTCCTCAGCCAACGGACAGGCATCCCGAGACGGCTCGCAGACGATCGTCGAGGCACGCGAGCTGACCCGTCGCTACGGCGAGGGCGAGGCTGCCATCGACGCGCTCGCTGGAGTGAGCGTGGACTTCCCCACCGGACGCTTCGCGGCGATCATGGGCGCGTCGGGCTCCGGCAAGTCGACGCTCATGCACCTCCTCGCTGGGCTCGATCGGCCCTCGGCGGGCACCGTCAGCCTGGCGGGCGTGGAGCTGAGCGAGCTCGATGACCGCGCGCTCACACAGCTACGTCGTGACCGTGTGGGCTTCATCTTCCAGACCTTCAACCTGCTCCCGGTCCTCGATGCCGAAGAGAACATCCTGCTGCCTCTGTCGATTGCCGGGCGCGACGTCGACCGCGACTGGTTCGAGCAGCTGGTGCAGACCGTCGGCATTCGCGACAGGCTCAGCCACCGCCCGGCGGAGCTCTCCGGCGGCCAGCAGCAGCGTGTGGCGGTCGCCCGGGCGTTGATCTCGCGCCCGGCGGTTGTGTTCGCGGACGAGCCGTCGGGGAACCTCGACTCGAAGTCTTCCAGCGATGTGCTCGAGCTGCTGCGTCACGCGGTTGACGACTTCTCCCAGACAGTCGTGATGGTGACCCACGACGCGCATGCGGCTTCGTTCGCGGACCGGCTGCTGGTGCTGGCCGACGGCGTGATCGTCCACGACGGCGAGGCCACGAGCGCAGACCAGGCGCTCGATTTGATGAAGGCAATCGGCTGATGAGCAAGCTGGTGCTCCGCGGCTTTGCCCAGCGCAAGGTCCGGGCGCTTCTGACGGGCATCGCGATCGTCCTCGGGGTGGCGCTGATGGCCGGCACCTACATCCTCACGGACACGATCAACCACGCCTTCGCCGATGTCTTCGACAACGCCTACAAGCAGAAGGCGGTGGTGGTGACCGCCAAGGAAACGCTCGGTGAAGGCAGCGGCTCGCAAACCTACGCGATCAGCGACGCGACGCTCGCGCGCGTGCGCGCGGTGCCCGGCGTGGCGGCGGCCTCGGGCGATGTCTCCACCGACGCGGCGCTGCTGACAAGCAGTGGCAAGCGCATCTCGGGCACGGGGCGATCGCAGGTGGACGCCGTGCAGCCGCCGCGCTTCGAGTCCTTTACCGCGGCCCAGGGTCACCTGCCGAATGTCGCTGATGAGATGGCGATCGACCAGGCGACGGCCAAGCGCGAGCACCTGCACGTCGGTCAGCAGCTGGTGATCGCGGGAGCGGCCCCCGCGCGGCGCTACACGATCTCCGGCATCGCCAGGTTCGCCGGCAGTGAATCCTTCGGCGGCACGAGCGTCGCGCTGGTGCTCGCCGCGCAAGCCCAGTACATCGCCGGCGAACCCGGCGAATACGACAGCATCAACGTCGCCGCCAGCTCCGGCACCACCCCCGAACAACTCGCCGCGCGCGTACGCGCCGCGCTGCCGAGCACGCTGATCGTCCGCACCGGCGCCCAGGAAGCCGCCAACCAGACATCCGAACTGGAAGAAAAGCTCGGCTTCCTGCGGACCTTCCTGCTGGTCTTCGCCTACGTCGCGCTACTCGTCGGCGCGTTCATCATCTTCAACACGTTCTCGATCACCGTCGCTCAGCGCATGCGCGAGTTCGGCCTGCTGCGCACGCTCGGCGCGTCGCGCCGGCAGATCATGCGCTCGGTCGTCGAGGAAGGCCTGCTGCTGGGCATCGCCGGATCAATCGTCGGCCTGTTCGCTGGGATCGGTCTCGCCCCGGCGCTGGACGGGTTGTTCAAGGCATTCGGCGCCGATCTGCCGGACAACGGCACGGTGCTGGAGGCGCGCACGGTGATCGTCTCGCTCGGCGTCGGCATCCTCATCACCGTGCTCGCCGGCTTCTTCCCGGCGATGCGCGCGACGCGCGTGCCGCCGATGGCGGCGATGCGCGAGGGCGTCGCGATCCCGCCGCGGCGACTGCCCACGCGCCGGATGCTCATCATCCGATTCGTGCTTTACGTCGCGGTGGTCGTGGCGCTGCGCATCCTCGTCGGTGGCGGCGCTGCGGCGGTGGCGTTCGTCGTGCTCGCGCTCCGCCTCGTGCGGCTGATGGTGCGACTGCGGCGCGGCGGCGAGCGCCCGGCTCGCCACTACCGCGTGATCCCGGCACTCGGCCGGGCGATCGGCCTGCTCGTCAGCTGGCGTGGCATCACGGGGCGCCTCGCGCGCGAGAACTCGGTGCGCCAGCCCGGTCGGACGCTGGTGACGGCGCTCGCGCTGACCGTGGGGCTGGGGCTGGTCGCCTTCATCTCCGTGCTCGCCGCGGGCACCAAGGCCACGATCACCCAGACCGTCGATCGCTCGTTCGCCGGCAACCTGATCGTGCAGAACAGCAACAGCGGCGAAGGGGGGATACCGGCGGCGATCGCGCCCGCGCTGCGCTCGATCCATGGCGTCGGCGCGGTCACCGCGATCGCCTTCACCAAGGGCAGGGTCCGCGACCTCTCGCAGCCCGGCGCGCCGGTGATCGCCGAAAAGAGCCCGCTGACCGCGATCGAACCCGGTTCCTTCAACAGGATGTACAAAGTCGAATGGGAACACGGCTCCGCAGCGACGATCGCCTCGCTCGAACAGCGCGGGACGGTTCTCACCAAGAAATTCGCGAGCGCCCACCACCTCAGTGTGGGGCAGCGCCTGCTCGTCCTGACGTCCTCGGGTCACCAGGTGACGCTGACTGTCCGGGGTATCATCAAGGAAGAAGCGGTCGGGCTGTTCTCCAACCTGACGATCTCGCGCCGGCTGGCCACCACCGCGTTCGGGCAGGAGGAAGACGGTGTCGACTTCCTCGCCTACGCCCCCGGCGCGAACGCGGCCGAAGCGCAACACAGCATCGATGCGCTGCTGCGCAGCCGCTTCCCCCAGACGCATGCGCAGACGGCGGCGGAATACACACGCGAAGTGAGCAACAGCGTCAACAAGCTGCTGCTGCTCGTCTACGTGCTGCTCGCCCTGTCGGTGCTCGTCTCGCTGTTCGGGATCGTCAACACGCTCGTCCTCTCCATCTACGAGCGCACGCACGAGCTGGGGATGATGCGCGCGATCGGCGCCTCGCGCCGCCAGATCCGTCAGATGATCCGCTACGAGTCGCTGATCACGGGCTTGATCGGCGGCGTGCTCGGCCTCGTGGTCGGCGTGATCGGCGCGATCCTCGTGGCCACGCTCGCGCTCTCGGGCTCCGGCTACGTAGTGTCGATCCCGGTGGGCACGTTGTGCCTGCTGCTGATCGCCGCCGGGTTCGCCGGTCTGCTCGCCGCGCAGCTCCCCGCGCGCCGCGCCGCCAAGCTGGACGTGCTGGGCGCGCTGACCAGCGAATAGGCGCGGCGCCCACGCCCCCCGGAAGCCGAGATCGCCGCCGCGCGCTCACCGGTCGCGCCTGCCAGTCTCTACACTGGCAGGCCGATCCGTGCCGATCCCAGGGAGAGGTGGCCGAGAGGCTGAAGGCACTCGCCTGCTAAGCGAGTATGGGGGTCAAACTCCATCGCGGGTTCGAATCCCGCCCTCTCCGTTTCGCAGAAACGCTTGAACATGGAGTTTCTGGCGAGGAGCGCCGGTTCGGCCGGTCGAGAACCGAAGATCGCCCTGTCGCGGCGCACGCGCCACAGTCGATGCGCTCCGCGGGCCGTCATCCGCTGGGGTGGGCCCAGCCGGACACGCTCCAAATCCAAGCAGTGAGTGGGCCCGGATCCCTGTCAGCACGCGGACATCCTCAGTGAGATGAGGTTCGGGGTTTCTGCTCGACGGGTAGCCGGTCGTCACTCTCGCAACCATCGGCGTTGCCCTCGTCCATTCAAGGAGGCTGTTCTCGTGTCGGATACCGCTGCTGATCTGATGCTCGATCGTCTCCTGGGGTGGGGCGTGGACACGATCTTCGGTCTTCCTGGTGATGGCATAAATGGTATGTGGGATGCGATGCGCAAGCGCCAGGGCGAGATTCGCTATGTGCATGTTCGTCATGAGGAGGTCGCTTCGATGGCGGCTGTGGGCTACGCGAAGTTCACGGGAAGGCTTGGCGTGTGCATGGCGACGGCGGCGCCCGGCGCGATCCACATGGCCAATGGGCTTTTGGACGCGAGGCTCGAGGGTGCGCCGGTGCTGGCGATCACGGGGATGACCTATCACGATCTGATCGGCACTCATTATCTGCAGGACTTCGACACCGATTACCTGTTTCAGAGTGTCGCCTTGTACAACCAGCGGATCATGGGCCCGGCGCACATCACCAATGTCGTGGACCTGGCGTGTCGCACTGCGTTGGGTCAGCGTGGCCCGGCGCATATCGCGTTCCCGATCGACTACCAGGTCGCTGACGCTTCGGACATCATGCGCTTCAAGCGCAACGTTCCCGGGCATACCACGACCGCGCACCGCTCACCGGTTCGTGTCCCGCCGGCCGCGGAGCTCCAGCGCGCGGCTGAGGTTCTCGGGGGCTGCGAGCGGGTCGCGATCCTGGCGGGTGCGGGTGCGCGTGGCGCGGGCGATGAGCTGGAGGCGCTTGCGGAGAAGCTGGGCGCGCCGATCATCAAGGCGCTTTTGGGCAAGGACTGTGTCCCGGATGACAGCCCGCTGGTGACCGGTGGTCTCGGGGTGGTCGGCACGCGTCCCTCGCACGAGGCGCTGGAAGCCTGCGATGGCCTGTTGATCGTCGGGTCGTCGTTCCCGTATATCGAGTTCCTGCCGGCGCCTGAACAGGCGAAGTGCGTGCAGATCGACGATCGCCCCGAGCGCATCGGCCTGCGCTATCCGGCCGACGTGGGCCTGATCGGCGACGCCAAGGCGACCCTGGCAGACCTCCTGCCGTTGCTCGGGCGAAAGGAGGACCGCTCGTTCTTGGAACACGCACAGAAGGCGACCGCGGCATGGTGGGAGCTGATGCGCGAACGCGGCACCCGCGAGGAGGTGCCGATGAAGCCGCAGGTCGTGACCTGGAACCTCGCTGAGCTGCTCGCCGATGACGCGATCGTCTGTGGGGACTCCGGCACGGTGACGACGTGGCAGGCGCGGATGCGGCTGCGTCGCGGTCAGTTGTTCTCCTTCAGCGGCACCAACTGCTCGATGGCCGCCGCGCTGCCGTATGCGATCGGCGCGCAGGCTGCCTACCCGGGCCGGCAGGTCGTCGCGTTCACCGGCGATGGGTCGCTGTCGATGCAGATGGGAGACCTCGCAACGCTCTGTCAGGAGGGTTTGCCGGTGAAGGTCGTCGTGATCAAGAACAACGTGCTGGGGCTGATCAAGTGGGAGCAGATGGTGTTCCTCGGCAACCCCGAGTACGGCGTGGACTTCCACCCGATCGATTTCGTCAAGGTCGCCGAGGCGTGCGGCGCGAAGGCGGTGCACATCGACGATCCGGCGCGTTGCCCCGAGCAGTTGCGCGAAGCGCTTGCGATGGACGGCCCGGTGCTGATCGAGTGTTTGGTCGACGCCAATGAGCCGCCGTTGCCGCCGAAGATCACTCGTGAAGACGCCAAGGCGCTCGCGTCGGCGCTCGCTCACGGTGAGGAGAACCGCAACAGGATCGGTCTGACGATCGGTCGTGACGTGATCGCGGAGTCGCTGTCCGGCGCGAGTCCCTACGGGTTCGCGCAGCGTGTCGGGGAGAAGCTCTCGAGCGCTCTCTCTCGCGACGGGAGCTGAGCGGTGAAGACCCTCAAGTTTCCCCTGGTGGTGGAGAAGTTCCCGATCCCCTCGCGTCGGCGTGAAGCGAGCCAGCACCCCGACGGCAGCGTCGATGCGGCTCGCCTCGAGATCGATCTGCAGGAGGCGGTCCGTGGTGAGGTGCGCTTCGACGGTGCGACCCGTGGGTTGTACGCATCCGATCATTCTGTGTACCGGCAGGTGCCGATCGGGGTCGTGATACCCAAGGACGCGCAGGACGTCCAGGACGCCGTGGCGGTGTGCCGTGCTCACGGCGCGCCGATCCTCGCGCGGGGTTGTGGCTCGAGCCTGGCGGGGCAGACGTGCAATGTCGCGGTGGTGCTCGACTTCTCCAAGTACATGCACGAGCTGATCGAGATCGACGTCGAGAACGAGCGGGCTAGGGTGCAGCCCGGGTTGATCAACGATCACCTCCGCGACCCGGCCGTCGAGAAAGGATTGACTTTCCCGGCCGATCCCGCGACGCACGCATGGGCGACGCTCGGTGGCGCGATCGGCAACAACTCGTGCGGGTCGCACTCGATGACCGACCCCCCGGGCAAGACCTCAGATTTTGTGGAGGAGCTCGACATCCTGCTCTATGACGGAACCAGGATGCGGGTCGGAACGACGAGCGAGGAGGAGCTCGAGCAGATCATCGCCGCGGGCGGCAGGCGCGGTGAGATCTACGGCAAGTTGCGTGATCTACGCGACCGCTACGGCGATCTGATCCGCGAACGCTACCCGCCGCTGGAACGCCGCGTCTCCGGGTTCAACCTGGAGCAGCTGCTGCCCGAGAACGGGTTCAACGTCGCCCGTGCTCTCGTCGGCACGGAGGGGACCTGTGCGATCACACTCGAGGCGACGCTGCGACTGGTGGAGCACCCACCGAAGCGCGCGACCGTGGTGCTCGGCTACCCCGATGTGTTTCACGCCGCCGATCACATCATCGAGATCCGCGAGCACGACCCGAACGCGCTGGAGGCGATCGACGAGCACGTACCCGGCAACCTCCGCAAAAAGGGGCAGGAACTCGAAGAGATCTCGCATCTGCCCGACGGTGGGGGCTGGCTGTTCGTCGAGTTCGGCGGACAGACCCAACAGGACGCGAACGAGAAGGCCGAGCGTCTGAAGGCCGCCCTTGAAGAGCACGAGGACGCGCCGAACATCGAGCTGTTCGAGGACGAAACCGAGCAGGAACACATCTGGGCCGTCAGGGAGGGCGCGATCGGCGCGGCACGGATACCGCACGAGCTCGACACGTGGCCGGCGTGGGAGGACGGCACCGTCCCACCCGAGCACCTCGGCGAGTTCCTGCGCGAGTTCAAGGAGCTGATCGACCGCCACGGCCTGAAGGTCGTGCTGTTCGGGCACTTCGGGCAGGGTTGTGTGCACGCCCGCACCAACAACAACCTCAAGACCCCCGAAGGTATCGCGGACTTCCGCTCATTCATGGAGGAGTGCGCCGATCTGACCGTCAAGTACGGCGGGTCGCTGTCCGGTGAGCACGGCGAGGGCCAGCTTCGCGCCGAGCTGCTGCCCCGCATGTTCGGCGATGAGCTCTGCCGGGCGTTCGATGAGTTCAAGGCGATCTGGGACCCCGATAACAAGCTCAACCCGCGCAAGGTTCTCTCGGACTCATACAAGCTCGATGAGAACCTCAGGCTCGGGGTGGGCTATAACCCACCACGAGTACAGACGCACTTCTCGTTCATTGAGGATCACGGGCATTTCGCGGGTGCGACCGAGCGCTGCTTCGGGTTCGGGAAGTGCCGGCGCACCGATGGCGGCACGATGTGCCCGAGCTTCATGGCCACCCGCGAGGAGAAGCACTCCACCCGCGGACGGGTGCGCCTGCTGTTCGAGATGCTCCAAGGCGAGGCTGTCACCGGCGGTTGGCGCGACGAGGGGGTCAAGGACGCTCTGGATCTGTGCCTGGCGTGCAAGGGTTGCAAGGGCGACTGTCCGGCGGCGGTCGATGTCGCGACCTACAAGGCCGAGTTCCTGTCTCACTACTACACCGGCCGTGTACGGCCACGTGCCGCCTACGCGATGGGGCTGGTCATGTGGTGGGCACGCTTGGCGTCTCTCGCGCCGAGGCTCGTCAACGCGCTCGCCTCCTTCCCACCCACGGCCGAGCTCGCCAAGCGAGCAGCGGGCGTGGCGACGGAGCGCGAGCTGCCGCACTTCGCCACCGAAACGTTCCGATCGTGGTTTCAGCACCACCAGCCCGCGCGCGCGCATGGCTCCAGAGTGATCCTGTGGCCCGACACGTTCACCAACCACTTTCACCCCGAGGTCGGCAAGGCTGCCGTGGAGGTCCTCGAGCACGCCGGCTACCGCGTCGAGCTGCCGGTGAAACCGTTGTGCTGCGGACGCCCGCTTTATGACTACGGGATGCTGAGCCTCGCCAAGCGCTTCCTGCGCCAGATCCTCGACGGGATGCGCGCAGAGATCCAGGCCGGCATCCCGCTGGTGGTGCTCGAGCCCTCCTGCGGCGCTGTGTTCCGCGACGAGCTGCGCAACCTGCTCCCCAACGACGAGGACGCCGTGCGGCTCTCCGCGCAGACCTACCTGCTCTCCGAGTTCCTCGCAGAGCAAGCGCCCCACTATCGGCCGCCGAAGCTCGATGCGCACGCGATCGTGCAGGGCCACTGCCACCACAAGTCCGTGTTCAAGCTCGACAGCGAGCGTGAGATCCTCGACGCGCTCGGCTTGGACTTCGAGTTTCTCGACACAGGCTGCTGCGGGATGGCTGGAAGCTTCGGCTTCGAGGCCGGAGAGAAGTACGACGTCTCGATCAAAGCCGGGGAGCGCGCGCTGCTGCCACGCGTCCGTGACGCCGATGCGGAAACGATCGTGATCGCCGACGGATTCTCCTGCCGCGAGCAGATCCACCAGGGCACACAGCGCCACGCGCTGCACCTCGCGCAGGTCATCCAGCTCGCCCTCCACGACGAGCAGCGCACCGATGACGGCCCATATCCCGAGCACCGCGCACAGCAGCTCGCCGAGCAGAGCGCCAACGGACGCACCCACGCCAGGGCAATCGTCGCCGTCGGCACCACGCTCGCCACCGGCGCATTGACACGAGCGCTCCGTAAACGGTGAGGTATCGGCAGCCGGAACGTGTGAGACGGCGGCCCGGCGCGACACGCGTCTTGCAGCTTTCGGCCTAAAAAAGGGCACTGAAGGGAAACAGCTGTTCAGGCCGAGGCTCGCAGGAGCAACGGTACCCGGTGAAACAGCCAGTCGGTGTCAGCCTACGGACTGCACCGGTTTACGCGGCGCGCGGGAGGCTATCAAACGTAGCATCGTGAGAATCTTCACCAAGGCGTCACCCGCGGGTTGTGCAGAGGAGCTCACCGGTGTGCCGCGAGCGCTCTGCAGTTGGCAGGAGGTAGCCGACGGCCTTGATCGAGAGGCCCGGCGGCGGCGGTTTCGTCGATGCCTTCATCGCGCGCTCGTGCCGTTCAGCCCTCGCGAGGTCACTCGAGGGGGATTACGCTCGCCGTCCGATACCGGTAACGAATAAAGGAGAAAGTCATGGCGGTTTCGCAGTCCACCCATTCCGATGCGCGAGGACGGGCCGACGGCGTCGCGCGGTCGCCTGTCACGGTCGAGAGATCCTGGCTGCCGGCTGACCCGGTCCCGCTCGGCCTGTCGGGGTTCGCGATCACGACTGCCGCGCTGAGCTGGATCCTGTTGGGCATCCTCCCCAAATCCGATCTACCGGTGGTGATCCCGCTCGCGATCTTCTTCGGCGGCTTTGCGCAGCTGCTCGCCGGGATGTGGGCGTTCGCACAGCGCAACACGTTCGCGGCCGCCGCGTTCTCGGGGTACGGTGCGTTCTGGCTGTCCTTCTGGCTTTTGAACGCCGTTTTCATCAAGCAAATCCCCAAGGCCCAGCAGCCAAGCGCCGAAGAGCTCTACCTGCTGCTGTGGGGGATCTTCACTTTCTACTTGTGGATTGCCTCCTTCAGGGTCAGCATCGCCGTGAACGTCGTGCTGGCGCTGCTGGTCCCCGCGTATGTCCTGATCGGAATCGGAACGGGCGCCGGCAACTCCACGATCGTGAACATCGGCGGAGGCTTTGGCTTGGCATGTGCGGCTGCCGCCGCATACACCGCGTTCGCGCACGTGTTCAACCGCACGTTCGAACGCGACACCCTGCCGTTGGGCGACCGCGCCACAAGCCGACAGACATGAGGGCGTCTAACAAAACGCTTCAAGCATCGCCTGATCCGCGACGGCCAGGGCATCTCTGCCACCAACATCCACAACGAATGCCCACTCCGTTGGGCGCTCAAGGCGGATATGGGGTCAAGCTCAAATCGCGGGCTCGCACGATCACGCTGGAGGCGTTACGCAGAGGGGCTCCGCAGGCCTGCGCCCGCGGAGCCCCTCTTGATTCCCTCTTGATTCCCTCTTGATGAGGTGCCGCTCGTGGCGAGCGTCCCCCGCGCGCCCTACGCGTCGGTCAAGTCGTGTCGCTGTTTGCTCGCGCCGGCGCTAGGATCACGTAGATCATGGATGAGAGGGCTCGCCGTGGGGAGGCGCAGCGGACAGTGGGTGGGCGTGCTCTGAGAGCGATGCTGGCGGGCGCCGTCGCTCTGGCGCTGATGCTGGCCGCTGCCTCCAGCTCGCTCGCATCGACCGCGTTTCAGGTGCAGCGCCTGTGCGGCGCCCCTCGTCCCGGTGACGCGGAGTGCCTTGGGATGAAACTCGTGCCCGCCTCGCCGGCCGCTGCCGCTCTGCCGGCCGAGCCCGCCCCCCAGGCGGGCGAAGCGATGGCAGGCTCCAGCACGGCGGTCACCTACAAGCATCCGTTCCCGGGCTACCTGACCGCGCAGAGCCTGCACGCGGCCTACTCGTTGCCCACCGAAACCGCGTCCTCCTCGCTGCAGACGATCGCGCTCATCGACGCCTACGATGACCCGAGCGCCGAAGCCGACCTCGCGGTCTATGACGAAACCTTCGGCCTGCCGCCGTGCACGAGCGCCAACGGCTGCTTTCGCAAGATCGACCAAGAAGGTCGCTCGAGCCCGCTTCCCCCCGAGGAAGGAGAATGGGCAGGGGAGATCTCGATCGACGTGCAGATGGCGCATGCCGTCTGTCAGAGCTGTCGCATCCTGCTGGTGGAGGCGGACAACGAAGAGTTCGTCAGCCTCGGCGCGGCCCTCGACGCGGCGGTCGATGCAGGTGCAACGGAGATCAGCAACTCCTACGCCGGCCCGGAGGAACCGGCGCTGGCGGGCGTGTTCGCGGAATACAACGAGGACTACTACGACCACCCGGGGCTCGTCATCACGGCCAGCTCAGGCGACTGCGGCTATCTCAACGAGGCCTGCCGCGGCGAACAGCACACCGCAAACTTCCCCGCCGACTCGCCGGACGTCGTGGCGATCGGCGGCACGGAACTTGCCGAAGCGGGCGGATCGTGGAGCAGCACCGTCTGGGATGAAGGCGGCAGCGGCTGCAGCGGCGTCTTTGCCGCGCCACTGTGGCAGAGCAACGTGTCCGACTTCTCTGCGACCGGCTGCGCGAGCGAGCGTTCGGTTGCGGACATCGCGGCGGTCGCTGACCCGGAAAGCGGCGTGGATGTCTACGACAGCACGCGCGAAGGCCACGGCAGCCCGACCGGGTGGGGCGTATGGGGCGGCACCTCCGTCGCCTCGCCGATCGTCGCGGCCGAGTTCGCACTCGCGGGCGGCTCGCATGGGGTGCCCTATCCGGCGGCGACGGTGTACTCCCACGCGGGCGACGCGGCTGCGCTCTATGACGTGGTCTCGGGGAGCAACGGCACCTGTGGCGCCACGGACACCGCGTGTCATGCAGCCGTCGGCTTCGATGGGCCGAGCGGAGTCGGCAGTCCGGTGGGGCTCGGTGCGTTCGCGATCCCCGGCGCTCCGGCGAGCGCCTCCCCGCCAAGCATCTCCGGTATCACTGAAGTCGGGCACACGCTGAAGGAGAGCGCAGGGTCGTGGAGCGGCGGCGTGACATCCGTCGGTCTGCAGTGGGCGCGCTGCAACTCGGGCGGCTCGGGCTGCGCGGCGATCGTCGGTGCGACCGCTGCCAAGTATGCGCTCACCGCCGCCGACGCAGGCGCGACGATCCGTGTGCAGGAAACGGCGAGCAACGCCGCCGGCGCCGGTGCTCCGGCGGCCTCGGCGCAGACGGCGAGTGTCGGCTCGAATCTGCTCGCGGTGAGCGCCTTCACGCCTGCGTCCGGGATCACCGGCAGCTCGGTCACGATCGAGGGCTCAGACCTAACGGGCGCAGGCGAAGTGCAGTTCGGGCGCCTCGCCGCGAAATTCACCGTGCTCTCCAGCACGCAGATAGAAGCGACCGTGCCCGACGGCGCACTCACGGCGCCCATCTCCGTGAAGGCGGGCGGGGTGGCGGCGACGAGCGCTGGCGACTTCAGGCCCACGCTGTCGGTCACGTCGTTCAAGCCGGCGAGCGCCAAGCCCGGAAAGACCGTGTCGATCGCGGGCGTGGGCTTCAACAAAGGCTCCACCGTCAGCTTCGACGGGCAGGCGGCCGAGCTCAAGTCCGTGTCGGCCATGAAGCTCTAGGTGAAGGTGCCGGCAGGAGCCCAGGCCGGCTCGATCACCGTGACGAACACGCAGGCACCCGTGGGCACGGTCTACAGCGCGGGCAAGTTCACCCCCTGATCTCCCCCTGCGCGCCGGCGTCGGGCTGGTTCAGCTCGCTCCCCGGGCGGGGGCGTCGCCGGGCGCTTCTTCTGCGGCGACCGCGAAGACGATGTGCCGCCGGGCGAGGCTGAGGTACTCGTGCAGCTCTACGCCGCCCCCCTCCAGCGGCGCTACGCTCACGTCGGTGAGCGTGATGAAGTCGCGCTCTGACGCGTTGAGCACGTCGGAGACGCGGCTGCGGTAGCCGTCGCGCGCGAGCGTGAGCACCCCCTCGATGCGGTGGCGCTCGGTCTCGATCCTGATCCGCTCCCGGCGCTGGTCGATCGACGCCGGGTCGGACGAGTGTGTGGG